>CASEZC010000010.1 GCA_949292385.1 uncultured Pseudomonadota bacterium | reverse complement strand
GCCGAGGGAATAATACCCACTCCCACCAAAATAGGAACCGACCGAGTAGGTCGGTTTTTATTTTGTGCTGGAAGGGTGAGATGAGAATAGATAAATTTTATATTACATATAAAAAACTCCCAATCGGGAGTTCTTTACATTTCTTCAGGTATTTCTAAGCCCATTAATTCTATCGATTTTGATAATACATTTAAAGATTGTTTCACTATCATTAATCTTTGGCTTTTTACTTTTTCTTCTATATCGTCACGCATAATAGGGCAGGTATGATAAAATGTGTTTATCAATTTACATAAGTCATACGCATAATTTGCCAATATATATGGTGCTCGTTTTTCAAATGCCGTTTCTGTTACTCGATTGAAATCAAGCAAGAACATTAATAAATCTCGTTCTTCTGGTAATAAATCACAATCTTGGGTGACAGAAATTTCACCGACTTTCTTTAATATAGAATTTAGTCTTACTGCCGTATACAAAATGTACGGACCTGTGCGACCTTCAAAGTTCGTTACTGAATCTACATCAAATATGTAATCTGATTTTACGTCGTGCATCAAGTCATTAAACTTTAATGCTGCAAGCGCTATTTTTTCTATCGTTTCATCAGATAATTTTTTGCCGGATTCGGAAACTCGTTTGCGAACGGATTCTGCAACTATGTTCAACATGTCATCTAAACTTGGTACGTTGCCGTCACGTGTTTTAAATGGTTTCCCGTCTGAGCCGGTTATAGTTCCAAATCCTATATGTTGTAATTCTGCATTCTCTGCAAAACCTACAAGTCTTGCTGCACGAAATATTTGTTTGAAGTGCAATGTTTGACGGTTGTCTGTGAAATAAACAATCGAATCTGGGTTGTCTGTTTTTTCGCGGTAATATATCGCAGTTAAATCTGCTGCTGCATAAGTTTGTGCCCCAGCACTGGATTTCCACATCACAGGTGGCATCGGTTCTGTATCTGTATCTTGCTTTACAGTTATTATTTCTGCACCATCACTGTGTTCTAGAATATTTTTTTCTTCTAAAATCTTTTCTACGGTTGGGACGTATTCGGCTATTAAGCGTTCACCCTTGTTTTCATCAAACGTTAATATGTTTAAACGTTTTAGCAGTTGATTTACTTGACCTAAAGACATTGGTATAAAGGTATCGTAAATTTTTTTGTATTCTGGATTACCGTTTTGTAATTCAACTGTTATTTTTTGCGCTTTTTCTAACCATGCAGGGTCTTCTTTTGCGCGGGCAGATGAAGCAGGGTACATTCTGTTTATGTCATCAACATTGCTTGGCATACCATTTTCTAATATCCATGCAATTATTAAACCCATAGGTCTGCCCCAGTCGCCCATGTGATTATAAGATTTTGTCGTATGACCAAGAAATTTTGCAATGCGATTAAATGTATCGCCAACAACTGTTGTACGCAAGTGACCTATATGCAATGTTTTTCCAACATTATAGCCACCGTAATCTAAATCTATTTTTTGTTTTTTTTCTGTGTCAGGGTTAAAGTTGCCGGAAAATATCGTTTCTTTTATATGTGTGTCTTTTATCTTTATGTTTATAAAACCTGGACCAGCAATAGAAACTGTTTCTACGTTTGGAATTTCTTTTATATATGAAACCAGTAATTCCGCAATGTCACGTGGCTTTTTACCAAGGCTTTTTGTTAAAAGCATAGCCGCATTCGTAGAAAAATCCCCAAAATCACGAACTTTTGGTATTTCAATTGCTATATTATTTAATATCTGAGGTGTTAAATAATCTTTTATTTCTGGAATTTCTTTTAATTTACCTATTATAGAATTAGAAATTTCTTTATAAATATTCATTACTTTTATACCCTTATTTATTAACTAATAATCCAGTATGTTAATTTATTAAATAGTATTTTCAAGATTTTATATATATTATTCTTCTATTTCTATACTGTCTATAAAAGTCCTGTTAACCGTTTCTAATGATACTGGTTGAAAGTCCGGAGAAACTATTACATCGTTTGTTGTTGGTTGTAAAACAACTATGTTTTGTGTTATTGGCGTAACAGTTGCCGGATTGTAATTAGTGTTTGCACCGAAGGTTTTGGACCTGTATTTGCTTTCTAAACGTTGTGGTATTTTTATATAATCACTTGGGTTAATTCCTGCCGTTTCAAGTTCTTTTGCTTTTGCAGGTTTTATGTTGTGTTGTTCTATATTATATACCGGTGTTAAAAAGTTAGATGGTGCGTCACGAACAATTTCCAGTTCTCCGTTGTTAGAAATTTTTACTATGCGTAATGCGCGTTCGCTTTCACCAGTTGGTTTTAACCGGAATAGGCCATCTGTGCCAATATAACCACTTGGGTCAAGTAAATATGCTGCATCTGATTTAGGTGAGTATATCATACCAATAGCCATATTAGCTGCATCGTAACCAAATGTTGCAAGTCTGTTTGGTTGTTTGCCTGAAACTTGTTCATACAGATTTGAAAACTCTGGTGATGTTTCAGGTAAAATTGCATATTTTGCACCTTGCATTGTAAAGTCGTTTACTATGTCAGATCCTTCCCACATGGCAGTGCCGTAAAATTTAGCCGCTCTGGAGTCAACACCGTAATAACGTAAAAAAGATGCAAGGTTCTTAGAATCATCGGCATTGCCTAGGAATAAAACTGCGTCATAAGGGACTTTACCCAGAGTGTCCATTTTTGACAGTTTTTCCAGTTGTAGTGTTAAAGATGATTTTTCTATGGCGGTTAAACGTTCCTTCGTTAATATGTCAGATAATATTTCACGTGCCTTGGTGTTTGCAGCTGTTCGGGCATCGTTCATAGACGCTTTCTTGATAGTTTCTTTTATAGATTCTGAATCGTTTTCCTTATAGAAGAATATACCTACGGCTGGCATGTTGTATATTTCTGATGCTTTTAGTGCAGTGCCCGCCATTAGTTCACCAGATTTTGTTTGTGGGGCAAGTATTAAAATGTTTTTAATACCGTCATTTTGCATTTCTTTTACGATTGCTTCTACGCTGTTCGTAGGCATAAGAGCCATTGTCATAACACCGTTACCAAGTGCGCTTGCATCAGAGGTAAATGATAATACCGGCAAGTTTTCTGGTTTTACGCTTTTTAAGTTTTGTGTGTCTTTTGAAAATACTGGGCCAAGTATTATTTCTGGATTTTCTGATAGTGCGTCCGTAATAGCAGTTCCGTCTTCTTTCAAAGTATCATGAAAAGATACGGATAGATTTTGTGGCGCATTTTGTAAAACCGCTGTTTCTATTGATGTTCTGATAGATTTTCCAACTGCTGCGCTGTCACCTGATAAAGGCAATAGTACAGCCATTCTATGTACAGGGGCACCAACAAAATTATCCGATGGTGTGCCGAAATCGGAACCATATTGCATTTGTGACGGTGTACCCGTTTCTAAGGTGCCGTATTCACTGAACCATTCTTGCTGTTTTTGTTGTGTGCAAGCGGCTGTGATTAATAATGTGCAAAAAATAAAAAATCTCTTCATATACATTGAAAAATCCATTTTATTCTGTATCATTTTACTATAAAAGGAAAACGAATGCAATCTGGGCTTTATATAGTTGGTACACCTATCGGTAATTTATCAGATATGTCGCCACGTGCAATAGAAGTTTTAAAAAATGTAGATTTAATTGCTGCAGAAGATACTCGGGTTTTGGGAAAGTTGGCTGCTCATTTTGATATAAAAACGCCAAGGGTTTCTTGCCATGAACATAATGAAAAAGATGTAATACCTAGTTTGATAGAAAAATTGTTGGCAGGAAGTACTGTTGCGGCTGTCTCTGATGCTGGTATGCCTGGTATTAGCGATCCTGGGTTTCGTCTTGTCCGTGCGGCTAGGGCTGAAAAAATACCTGTGTTTGTTGTGCCTGGTCCAGTTGCTGCCATTTCTGCACTGGTTTTGTCAGGTTTCCCGACGGATAGATTTACGTTTTGTGGTTTCTTTGATGAAAAGAAATTGCGCGATGATAATAAAATCAGACATACTATAATTTATTATGAAAGCCCAAACAGAATTATGACAACTATTGCTGCATTAGCACGTGTTATGCCTGAAAGACAAATTGCAATAGTTCGTGAAATTACAAAAATTCACGAAGAAACAATAATTGGATATCCTGCAGATTTATTAAATATAGAACCGCCTCGTGGGGAAATTGTAATAGTCGTTGCACCGGCACCAGAACATAAGATGTCTGATGATGAAATAACGGAACTTGTTAATGATATATCTGCTTCGTCTATGAAAAGTGCAGCTGCTGATTTGGCGCAGAGGGCAGGGATTTCAAAGAAAGAGGCTTATAAACGTCTGCTGAATAAAGAGGATAAATGATGATAAAATTCGTTGGCAGTTTCGAATCGGTATCCAGTTTGCCTAAAACGCAATTTGCAGAGTATGCTTTTGTAGGGCGCAGTAACGTTGGAAAGTCTTCTCTTATAAACGCTGTGCTGGGGGCGTCAGTTGCAAGAACTTCTAATACTCCTGGGCGTACGCAATCTTTAAATTTGTTTAACGTAGATGATAAAGTGATGATTGTAGATTTACCAGGGTATGGATATGCAAAAGTTTCTAGAACAGATGCTTTGCGCTGGTTAGAAAGGTTGGAAGATTATTTATTAAACAGACGGCAATTAACGCGCTTGTTTTTATTGATTGATTCAAGAATAGGACCTCGCGATTCTGATTTAGATTTAATGGATTTCTGTGATGCAAACGGAATAGTTTATCAAGTCGTTTATACGAAGAAAGACAAAAAAATACGTGAAAAAAATCAGACTGCGTTAAATCATGAAAATCATCCTGCGATGATAGAACAGGTCTTGGAAACTTCTGCAGAAAAGAAAACTGGTTTAGAACCGATAAGGGCTGTAATTGGAATCAAATAAAAATGTTTTCTATGCTTCTAACCCTGCACATATGCTGGATGCATTATGGCAAGTGTTGATTGCGGAAAAAATAGATTTCCAAGATATGCTTATTTTTCTGCCAAGTCGTCGTGCGGTTAGGTCGGTGGAAAAATTTTTGGTTGATAAAGTTGGACATAGTATAATTTTGCCTCGTCTGATTGCTCTTGGGGAAGGAGTAGAAGATTTAGAAGAAGACGAATCTGATTCTTTGGATGCTATATCAAATACAGAACGAATTGTTTTATTGGCCAAGCTTTTGTCAGCAGATGCAAGTATAGGTAATATTGCCACCGCTTTACCTGTTGCACATGATTTGTTACGTATGCAAGATTATTTAGAAAACGAAGGCATAAATGCGGCAGAAATAAATTGGATTGATTTAGTTGATGAAAAGTATGCGTTGCATTTCCAAAGAAAAGCGGAACTGTTAAATGTTTTAGCTAAGTTGCAATTAAATTTCTCTGAATCTAGACCAACAGAAGTTCAGGTTCGTAATAAAGATATTCGTGCGTGGATTAATTTTTTGTCTGATTATAAGTTGGTTGTTGTGTGTGGTTCTACTGCAAGTGTACCTGCAACTGCGGATTTGATGGCGAGTATAGTAAAGTTACCTTATGGCAGAATAATTTTGTCTGGTAAAATATCAGGCAGACCTGAAGATTTCGAAATAGATGCAAATCCTTATAATTCTGAATACAAGTTTTTAAATCGTATAGGTGTTTCGCCTGCTGAAATAACAGAAATAGATGTTGGAAATAGTGCGATAGATTTCTTTAATTTTGCATTTAGTAATAATCCAGAACGTCCAGAAAAAACAGACGTTTTAAGACATTGTAATTTAATAGAGTGTGCACGAGAAAGTGAAGAAGCCGCAGTCGTTGCAGAATTGTCTCAGCGGGCTGTTGACGCGGGTAAAAGTGTTTTGGTTATTACCCCCGACGCGGCTGGTAACCAAAGAATTGCGGCTGCGTTGTCTGCGCGTAATTTATGTTCTGATTTTTCCGGCGCTGTTTCCGGTACAATGACACCGACGGGGCGTGCGATATTAAATGTTTTTGATGATTGGATTGAAAAGGGTGATGAAAAAACATTTGAATCAATTTATACAAATTCTAATAACAACTTATTAGAAACCATAGTTCGTATGGTTGATGAATGTGATATTGATTTTTCGCCAACGTTTGATTATTCAGATGATGTGTCTATGCAAATTTGGCAGGCAATAAAGAAGTTGTCTGATTGTTTAAATGCCAATGGATTAGTCTTGTCTTTATCTGATGCACGTGCATTTTTATCCGATGCTATTTCTGGTGTTTCTGTAAGAAAGGCGATGGATGACAAGGCAAATATCGTTGTGCTTGGTACAATAGAATCAAGAATGCAGACAGCAGACGTTGTTATACTAACAGGGTTAAATGAAGGAATGTTTCCTGCACGTGGATACGAAAATTCTTGGCTGCCACGTGATTTAGCAACGAAAATAGGGCTGCCGTCGCCTGATAGAAAAGTTTCTTTGCAGGCATTGGATTTTATGAATTTATCTTGCGGTAAAGAAGTTTATTGGCTACGTAGTTTAATTTCTGGCGGGGTTCAAACAATAGAATCTAGATTTTTGTCTCGTGTTTCAGCGCGTGGTTGGAATGGCGATAAAAAAGTTGCAGAAGATGTATTGCGTGCGGTTCGTGATTTAGATAATGTGAAATATAATCCACTTGATTATTCTGCACCAAATCCTCCGGCTGATTGGTCTGATGTATACGTTACGGAACTAGAGTTATTAATTCATAATCCTTATGCTTTTTATGTACGTCATATACTACGCTTATATCCTATGGATGACTATTGGGCGTTACCTGATGCAAGACAGTTTGGAAATCTTGTACACGAAGTTATAGAAAACGCGAAAGATTTATCGCCAGACATACTTGTTCAAGAAATGGATTCTCGTGCACGTAAGATTTTAGGCGAGGGTAGTGTGATATTCCATTTCTGGCATAAGCGTTTTGTTGAAATTGCCCCTGTTGTAGCAAATGTTCTTTCAGATATAAAAAATTCCAAGGCAGAAATAGGCGGTGTTATTAATATAGCTGGTCGCAATGTTCGTGCGCGAGCAGACAGAATCTGGGATGGCGGGGTAATGGATATAAAAACAGGTGCTGCCCCAAGTGAAAAGCAACTTTTAGAAGGTAATATGCCACAATTACCGTTAGAGGCATATATCTTACAAAATGGCGGATTTCCGCTTTATACAACCGAAAAATCACGTACGCCAGTTATGTTGTTTTTGCAATTAAGAAATGCTGATGTAAGACCAATAGAGTATGATGCGGAAACGACTTCTAAAATGATTGCGGCAGCAGTAGAAAAAACTGAAAATTTAGTAAATATATTTTCTGCCGGTGGCGCACCTTATGAATATAGAGAAACCAACGACAGAAAATATAAAGCCTATGATGACTTGGCAAGATGCGATGATTAATTCAAGTCTAAAACCAAACCGCAATGGTCGGTTGGTTTGTTTGCAAGTCTTGGTTTGATGTCTATCTGACAATCTTTTATCAGCTGCATTGCAGCAGGGTTTGCTAAGAAATAATCCAGACGCAGTCCTTGCTTTTTACCAACAGTATCACCACCGCGATATCCGTACCAAGTAAAGTCAACTGCATCAGGGTGCATTTCACGCCAAACGTCTTTCCAACCGGCGTTTAACCACTGATTCATAATCTCGCGCGCTTCTGGTGCAGCAATTGCGATGCCTACATAATTTTGTGGTTTCCATACGTCTCTGTCTTCTATCGCGACGTTAAAATCCCCACCGATTATTACAGGTTCTTCAGAATTTAAATATTGTGAAATGTATTGCGTGAAAGATTTCATCCATTCCAATTTATATGGGAATTTTGGCGATTCGATATTATCTCCGTTTGGCATGTATACGTTTATTAGTCTTATGCGACCGTCAACGACGCACTCTAAGAAACGAGAGTTAACATCAGGGTAGGTTGGCAAGCCTGTAGTAACATCTTCAATAGAATTTTTTGAAAATGTTGCCACACCATTCCAGCTTTTTTGGCCGAATACCTTTATATTATAACCGTATTCGTCAAATAAATTGTGCGGGAAACTGGCTGTTTCAACTTTCAGCTCTTGAACCATGATAGTGTCATATTCGCCAGCACGTAAAATGTCTATAAAACTTTCTGCGTGTGCACGAATGGAGTTAATGTTTAGAGTTAGTATTTTCATATTTGCAATCTGTCTCCTTCTGAGTATAATGATTCCTGTCCAATATAAAAAAAACAAGGGTTTTTTATTATGAATATGTATCAGTTACTGGAACGTGCTGCAAATACATGGCCGGATAATTTATTCTTGGTTCGTGAAAATGTTACGTTTACAGGATTTGTTGATTTAGTTAAAGCTCGTGCGGCTTCGTTGCATGCTCATGGCGTAAAGAAAGGGGATATTGTCGGTGTCTTGGCACATAATATTCCTGAATTTCCTATAACTTTGTTCGCTATATGGTATCTTGGCGGAACTGCTTTATTATTAGATACTAATTTGACACCGTTTGAATATGACAATATGACTTCTACAACAGATTGTCATTTGGTTTGCGCAGAAAAGTCTTTCTTTTATAAAACAGATAAATTCGAGTTTTATGATATAACTAAAAAAGACGGTAAAATAAATCCAAACTTAAAACCTGCACAGACAGAATCTTTGGATGTTGCAACGATGTCTTTCACATCTGGTTCAACAGGTACTCCAAAGGTCGTACCTTTGACACACTTTAACTTGATTGAATGTTCTAATTCTTTGGAAGATATGCATGAATGGATTCAGCCTGGTTTCATAATGTATGGCTTTTTACCAATGTATCATATCTTTGGGTTCGCAGTAGAATTATTGGCGACGCTGCATTATGGGGCAGGCGTGTTGTTGCAGCCAACTGTTAATCCAAAAGAAATTTTGGCTGACTTTAAACAGTATAGACCTCATGTTATACCGGCCGTTCCGCGTTTATGGGAAGTTTTCAGAAATAAAATTATAGATAATATAAAGTCTCAACATAAATGGTGGTTGGCTTCTATCGTTTTAAAGTATGGTAACTTCTTGAAGAAAATCGGATTGGGCGCTTTGGTTCGCAAAGTTCAAGAACCTGTATTGGCTGTCTTCGGTGGTCGTGCAAGATTATTGATTGCAGGTGGGGCCGCAACAAAACCAGAAGTTGAAACTTTCTATGAACGCCTTGGTTTGACCTTTATACAGGGTTACGGTATGACAGAAACTGTCGGACCTATCTGTATTTCTAAACCAACGAAAAAGCGTTTGCCATTTGCTTTTGGTGGACCTACAACAAATAATGAATGTGAAATTCGTGATAAAAACGAAGATGGCGTTGGCGTATTATGGTTACGCGGTCACCAAGTTTTTGGTGGTTACTTAAATAATCCTGGTGCAAACGAAGATTCGTTTGATGAACGTGGCTTCTTTAATACTGGTGATATGGTATCTATGGATAAGAATGGTGAATTGCATTTTGCTGGACGTAAAAAGCAGGTAATTGTTCTTGATTCTGGTAAGAACGTATATCCAGATGAATTGGAAGGCTTGTTTATAACTATACCTGGTGTAAAAAATGTTGCTGTATTTGAACATAAAGTAAAAGATAAAACAGTAACATATGGTGTATTTAGCGTTGAACCAGATATGACACTTGAAAAATTAGCAGCTGCAGTTGCACAGGCTAATAAGAAAGTTGCGTCTTATAAGTGGGTAACGCACTTTGCAATGACTACGGAAGATTTGCCGATGACAAGTACACAAAAGGTAAAACATCACGTAGTTCGTCAAAACTTAATTGATGGTAAATACCCAATAAGAAAAGAATAATTATTGCAAAGTAATTTATTAACCCGCCTTTTGGCGGGTGTTTTTTTATTATAAGAAGAGGCCAAAGCTTTTTGGCTTAGCTTGTATAAAATTTCTTTTAATATAAATAGATAAATGATGCAGATTTTTTAAATCTTCTAATTGTATGGTATAATTCATATATGTAAGAAAAGGATATAAAATGAAAAAATTTTTCAAAATAAAATATATTTCGCTTTTTATTTTATCTGTTTCTTTGTTGGGTTGCGGTGAAGCAGATTCTGTTAGTTTATCTTGTTTTAATCATGATGTAAGCATTTTTAGTATTAATGATTCTGTGGCGGAATTGGTTATAAATGGTCAGAAAAATACATTGAAATCTATATATAATGATTATTGGATTAATGAAAACTGGGAATTTACTTATAATCAAAATTCTGGAGAATATATGATATTAGATAAATCTATGAATGAAGAAATATGGTATCGGTGTAAAACTGATTTAGAGGCGAAATGTGAAAATATTATTTCTAAAATGAGTTTAGATTGTAAGAATTATTTAGTAACTGCGACAGTTTGTGATGACCGGGTAATTTTGAATATAAATGATACTCAATATGTTTTAGGTACGGATAGAGATTTTTATTCACAGGCAAACTACTCGTTTTTATCAGGTGATGCTATGGTTGGCTTTGTAATTAAAGATAAGGGCGTTGGAGATATTTATAAAGATGCTGAATATATATTGAAAGTAAACGGAAATGAATATTTTCGGTGTACTAAATCGGAATAAATAACCCCATTTTTATGGGGCTATTTACCAAGACATAATTGAGAAAATGTTGCGTCCATTACTTCGGCAGCTGTTATTGTCCCCAATATTTTTCCTATATTGTCTGCTGCACGTCGTACGTGTTCGGAAAATATATCATAGTGTCCTGTGGGCGCATTTAACGCGTTGTTTAATTCTGAGGCTGAATCTGTAAGTAATTTTTTCGTTCTGGCATTTACTGCTATGCTTGATTCTGCGTTATCAGTTAATTTGTGTATTTCGTGCTTGATTGCGTTCATCAAGTCTTTAATGCCTTGTCCTGTCTTTGTAGATATGTATATAGCACTTTTGGATTGAACAGAATTTATTAAATCTGATTTATTAAATATTACAATTTCATTATCTTGTTTTTTTATATCTGTTGGTAATGTCTTTGTTGCATCAAAAACATGTAGAATTAAATTTGCGTTTTCAATTTCTGTCTTTGTTTTTTCTATACCTATTTTTTCAACGGTGTCTGTCGCGTCTCTAATTCCAGCCGTGTCTGAAAGATTTACAAGATAACCATCAACATCTAGTTGAGCTGATACAACGTCGCGGGTTGTACCAGGAACGTCTGACACTATTGCACGAGAAGAACCAACAAGCGTATTAAATAAAGATGATTTTCCAACGTTTACTTCTCCAATTAATGCTATATTAAAACCGCTGCGGATAGCGCGTACCGCCGTATAGCGCGAAATTGTATCATTTATTTCTTGGTATAAAATTTTTGTTTTTTCTTTTATTTTTTCTTCGATGTTTTGTGGTAATTCATCTTCTGAATAGTCTAATATCGCGGCAGCATAGGCAGAAATTTCAATCATTTGACTGCGCCAGTTTTCATAGTTTTTGCTGTCTGTACCAATCATAGATTTAAGTGCACTTTTTCTTTGCTTATCTGTTTGGGCGTCCAGCAGAGCAGCAAGACCGTCAATATCGGCAAGGTCCATTTTATTGTTATAAAATGCGCGTTTTGAAAATTCACCAGGAGTTGCCATACGAAACCCAAGTTCTGTTAAATAAGAAAATATTTTTTCTATGACAGCCGGTGCACCGTGACTATGAATTTCTATTATGTCTTCACCTGTGAAAGAGTGGGGGGCTTGGAAATAAATACAAATAACTTGGTCTATTAAATAATTTTCAGAATCTTTTAAATTCGTAAAGTAAGCACGGCGCGGAAAAAAATCTTTTTTATTTATGAATTTAGAAAATGTTTGTCCAAGGTTTATACCGCTTATTCTTATAACGGCAACGCCGGATTTTCCATGACCACTTGATAATGCAAAAATAGTTTCGTTATTCATTTTATTTATTACCACTTATTTCTTTTAATGCCATTGGTACAAGTTTTGTAACGTCTGCTGTTGGATTGTTTGATACCAATTTTTGTGCCATGTCTATTATATCTAATCTTCTGTATCCCAATGATTCAAGCGCAGAGAGCAAATCAGATAGTGCAGAAGATTGGCTTGTACTGTCTTGATTGAATATATCAAATGAAGACCCACCAATTTTGTTCTTTAATTCTACAATTATTTTTTCGGCCATCTTTTTCCCAACACCAGGTGCAGTGGCAATCGTTTTTGCGTCACCGGTTGCAATGGCAGACATTAATGTATCTGTCTTTATTGTGCCCATTATTGCCAACGCTACTTTTGGACCAACGCCAGATACGCCCGTCAGTTGATTAAATAAGGTCTGACTGGCGATTGTTGAAAAGCCGAATAAACGTATCGAATCTTCGCGAACAACTGTTTCTATCCAAAGTGATACTGTTGATTTAGGGGTTAAGTATTCCGGAGTGAAAACTTTATATCCAACCCCACCGGTCATTAAGATAATAAAACCATCACCAATATAATCAACAACTCCTTGCAATTTTCCAATCATTTGTTATCCTTTTGAGGTAATTTTAATCTAATAAAAGTAAAAGGTCAAATATGAGCGGACATAGTAAATGGCATAATATTCAGCACAAAAAGGGTGCGAATGACGCGGCTCGTAGCGGTTTGTTTACGAAGCTGGCACGTGAAATAACAATGGCTGCAAAGTTGGGTGATAAAAATCCAGATAATAACCCTCGTTTGCGTTTGGCGGTTTTGAATGCTCGTAAAAACTCTATGCCAAATGATAATATCAAGCGCGCAATCGAAAAGGCATCTGGTTCTAATACAGAAAACTATGTTGCAGTACGTTACGAAGGTTATGGCCCTGGGGCTGTTCCTGTTATCGTTGAAGCTTTGACTGATAATCCACGTCGTACAGTTCCTGAAGTTCGTAATATCTTTGCTAAAAATGGCGGAAATATGGGCGAAGAGGGCAGCGTTGTATTTATGTTTACACGTGCAGGTCAAATATTTTATCCAGCTTCTATTGGTAAAAACGAAGATGAAATGATGGAAATCATTATGGATGCAAATGCAGATAATTTAGAAACTTCAGAAGAAGGCTTTATCATAACTACTAAACCTGACGATTTTATGAATGTTCAGAAAGTTCTTAGTGATAAACTTGGTGAACCAGAAAGCGCAGAGCTTACTTGGATACCAAATATGCCAATGGACTTGGATGATGAAACTTATGCAAAAATAGAAAAGTTAGTAGATGCTTTGGATGATAATGATGACGTTCAGAAAGTATTTACGGCAGCTGCATAAATAGATTCGTTTATAAATAAAAAGTGTCGCTTTGGCGACATTTTTTATTTTATAATCTGTGTAGAAAGGATTGTTTATGACACGCATAATTGGTATAGATCCAGGACTTTTGCATACTGGGTGGTCTATAATAGAAACTGTTGGTAATAATCGTAAGTATATTAGTAGTGGTGTTGTTTTGCCACCAAGGTCAGAAAATTTGCCAAATCGTTTGGCTTTCATTTTTCGTGAAGTATCAAAACTTTGTGATACGTTTTGCCCAGATGAATGTAGTATAGAAATTACGTTTGTTAATAAAAATCCTCAGACTACGTTGGCGTTGGGGCATGCACGTGCAGCAGCAATTGTTGCAGTGGCCGATAAAAATATTCCTATTTTTGAATATGAACCGAATAAAATAAAAAAAGCGTTAACTTCTGCTGGGCATGCTGATAAAGATCAAGTTTATAAAATGGTGCGAATGTTGTTGCCGGCAGCGCAACCGAAAACGCCAGACGAGAGTGATGCTATCGCAATTGCTTTGGCGCATGCTAATATGAGCAAATTTAATTTCTAACTTTGTTTATGATATGTTATAATTAGAATGTAAAAGCCAAAGGGGGCACTAATGAAAAAAGAATATAAAGAAATGTTAGAACTTAAATTGTTGTCTAAACAACGTGTATATTTCAGGGCCTTCTTGATAAATTTATTAATGGTCGTTTTGGTTTGGCTTTTAACTTTATGGCCAGCGTTTATGTATTTTGCAGTTCGTATAACAGGAATTTCTTTGCCGTATTTATATGTTTCCGCGATAAGTTTCTTGGCTATTTGGAAGTTGGCAGGGGTTGTATTTTTCTTGGTTCCAGCACTTGCTGTGTGGTGGGAAAGAAAAATGTTGAAATAATAAAAATACCGGTTTTTACCGGTATTTTTTTCTCGTTATTTTCTAAAACTTATTTTTTCAACAGCGTCACGTCCAAAATATTTATTTATCCGCTGTTTTATCTCTTCAGACATATATGATAGTTGTAATGTTAGAGCAGGGTTAGTCGGACGTAAAACAATATTGAACTTATTTGTTTTTGTTTTTTTTACTGCAACTATGTTTGCTACGCGCGAAATATCAGAACCCATTATTTCTGGCCATCTGGCGACTAAGTCCGAATCTGATGCGCGTATTCCAAAGATTTTTAACAGCCCGCCCATCGCGCCCGCAACTGTTTGCGGACGAGATAAGCGATGATTAAATTTATCTTGTTGGTTTGACATAACTATATTCTTTCGGCATCAAAATGAACATCTGACCTTGAGCATGTTGACCGTGTGCAAATTTATATGCTTCGTCACCTTTGCCAAAGAATATGTCTGCACGTATCCAGCCACGTATAGCACTGCCTGTGTCTTGTGCAATCATAAGACGACTGAATCTGCGTCCGTCGGACAGGTTTGTATCTATATATACCGGCATTCCAAGTGTATATATATCATCGTCCATTGCAATTGAACGTATCTTTGATAGTGGTGTGCCAAGCTTCCCGATTACATCTGGTGGAACTGATTCATAGAAATATACATAGCGCGGATTGCTGTATATAACTTCTTTTGCAAGAGATGGATTCTTCTTCAGGTATTTCCATACTGCGTCAGCAGAATATCCGCCATCTGGCCTTATTCCACGATTACGTAATTGTTCCCCTATAGATTTAAATGGCATATCATTTACAGCAGCAAAATTTAATTTTACATTAGTACCGTCTTCCAGTTCTAACATACCGCTGCCTTGTATTTGTATGTTTTGTACATCAACAATGTTTGCCCAATATAAAACGCGACCAATTCTGTTCTCTACAATTGTCTTTTTATCTACGCCTTTATATTTTCTGCCGTCTGTTGGTACACCCATTAATGGTTCGTTGCATTGTGCGGTTTTTGTTCTGCAAGCAGGAATTATAGGAGAATAGTATCCTGTGTATGTACCGCGTTTTCCGCCATCATCATTATATACTTGGTATGGTTGAAAGTTGGATTCAAACCATGCACGGACTGTTGCAACGTTAGCACTGGCACTTGGTAACATTCTGCATTTTTCTTCAAATAAAGCCTTGTCTGGTATTACGCGACCCGTGTATTGTATTTTCGCCTTACAAGAATTACGAAACGCTTGCAAAGCGTATCTTACATCGTCATTATCCCAGCCAGGAAGTTCACTGTAAGAAACTTTTCTTAAATTAGATGGTATAACTGAATTGTCACCGCTGTGCGTCGGAGTTGATAAATCGCAAGATGTAAGCGTAAAAGCACAACAGAGGCCAATAATTACATGACTTATATACTGTTTAAACCAGTGTGACATAATCTCTATTCCCCCACTTGTAAAATATTTTTATAATGCTATATTATCATAAAATGGGGTGCTAAGTCCAGATGGGTTTTTTGTCCCGCCAAAAAGGAGTAAATATAATGGCTAATTTTAATATAATATCTCAGTTCTTAAAGGATATTTCTTTTGAAAGTCCAAATGTTCCTGAATTGTTTTTTAAGCAAGATAATGGTCAGGCTAAATTGGAAATCAATATTGATATTCAAATCAAAGGCGCAGAAAACAATTTGTTTATGGTTGATTTGATTACAAAAGTTCACTCGAAATTGGAAGCAGGGGATAAATCTATCTTCTTGATTGAATCTACTTATTCTGGATTGGTTCAGATGGGCGAAGAAAAAGACGAAGAAGTTAAAAAACGTACTTTGTTAATAGATGTTCCAACTTTATTGTTCCCAGCTGTTCGTGCTTTGATTGCAAGATTGACAAGCGAATCCGGTTTCCCAACTTTTGTTATGCAGCCGGTTGATTTTGCAAAACTTTATGAAGATAGACAAAATCAAAATAAACAATAAAAAACTAAACCTGCTGGAAAGCAGGTTTTTTGTTGCACTTTGAAATATTACTTTTTTGTGATAAAATATTCTGGCTATGGCTAAGGATAAATATATTTCTGTAAAAAGTGGTATAAGTGGTTTTTCATTTGCAAATCTTGGTTTGTTTACCGGTTTTGCAGATGGTATTTATAATGCTGTTTACTCTTTGGTTTTGTTAGAAATATTTCAAAGTTCTGCCGTCGTTGGTATTTATGTGGCTATATATGCGGCGTTTTGTATGATAGTTGGCTTGTTTGCAAACGAGCTGTTTCGCAGATTTTCTAAAGTAAAAGTTTTTTATTCGGTAATGTTGTTGCTGGCAATAGGTTATGCTATGATGAGCTTTTCTATTCGTCCAAGCACTTTTATTATTTTAGATTATACAACTGGTATAGCCGTAACGTTGGTTGGAGTACTGATTCCTTTATTTATGTCAGACTTTTCAAAAAATATAGGTATGGCTAAACTTAATTCTAGGTACCATTTGTGGCTTAATATTGGTGCATTGTTTGCTCCAATGATAGCTGTGGCGATTGCTGGTCAGTTCACTAATAGGGCGGCATTCTTTGCGTCTGCATTAATTTATTTGGCGGGTTGGATGTCGTTTAAATTGTTTAAAGTTGTTCAAGAAGATAAAAAAATTAGCCCGGTTGACCCAAGAAGAACTTTTAAGGCGTTATGGAAAAATTCAATTGCATTTTTTTCTAAGGCTGGAATGTTAAGAGCGTATGCCGTGAATTTTGGTTATTATTCTTTGCGTGCAATGCGATATCTTTATGTGCCAATCGTTGTTATAGAAAATGGCTTCTCGAAAGATACTCTTGGTTGGGTGTTGACGCTGGGTATTATTCCTTATCTTATTTTATCCGAAATGATGGCGAAGTTGGTCAGAAAGTATGGTAAAAAGTTGTGGTTGCTGATTGGATTCTTATCTTTTGCGGCTTTTTCTGCTTTAGCCACGTTTGTAACAGGATTCCCGTTGCTTGCTATATTTGTTATGTGGCAAATATCAGGGGCGTTGATGGAATCTGTGCATGATTTATTGTTCTTTGATAATACAAAAAAATCAGAACAAACAAAATTTTATGGTGTGTTTAGAACCAGTGTTAATTTACCGAATGTTATTGCACCAATATTGGGGGCTGTTTGTATAACTGCATTTGGAACAACATCTGCTGTTTGGTTGGTTACGGCTGTAATTGGTGTCTTTTCTGCATTAGTTTTATTGGCTAAAAAATAAATAATATACTTGTTAGTTGGGCGCTTTATTTTCGTTGCGTAAATTGGTTTTTCCTTGTATGATTTTTAAAAAAGAAAAGGGGAAATTTTATGGCAAAGAAAGAAGCAGTAAAAGAAAATGGCGCACCGGCAAAAAATCCTGCATTGGAATCTGCGCTGGCTCAAATTCAAAAGCAATTCGGTAAAGAAGCCATCATGAAAATGGGTGATGGCAGTCAGCAAAATATAGAAGCTATTTCATCAGGTTCCTTGGGACTTGATATCGCGCTTGGTATCGGTGGTTATCCTAGGGGAAGAATTGTTGAAATTTATGGACCGGAAAGTTCTGGTAAAACTACATTGGCGTTGCATGCCGTTGCAGAGGCTCAGAAAAAAGGCGGTACTTGCGCTTATATTGATGCTGAAAATGCATTGGACCCGTCTTACGCTAAAAAGTTAGGCGTTGATGTTGCTAACTTAATTATTTCTCAGCCGGATTCTGGTGAACAGGCGTTGGAAATTGCAGATACTCTTATTAAGTCTGGTGCTGTTGATGTTGTGGTAATCGATTCGGTTGCTGCTTTGGTACCAAAGGCTGAATTAGAAGGTAATATCGGTGATTCTTTTGTAGGTACAACCGCAAGATTGATGAGCCAGTCTTTAAAGAAATTGGCAGGAAGTGTTTCCCGCAGTAATACTTTATTGATATTTATTAATCAGATTCGTATGAAAATTGGCGTTATGTTTGGTAACCCAGAAACTACGTCGGGTGGAAATGCGTTAAAGTTCTATGCGTCTGTACGTCTTGATATTCGCCGTACAGGGCAAATTAAGGATAAAGAAAATATCGTTGGTAATGAAACACGCGTAAAGATTGTAAAAAATAAAGTTGCGCCTCCTTTCCGTACAGTTGATTTTAAAATTATGTATGGTGAAGGTATTTCAAGAATTAGTGAAATATTGGATATGGGCGTTAAATATGACTTTATTGAAAAGGCTGGAAGTTTCTATTCTTACAATAATGAACGTATGGGGCAGGGTGAAGCGAATGCACGTGCATGGTTGAAAGACCACCCAGAAGCACAACAAGAATTGTTAGATAAAATTATGGCAAAGTCATCAGGTATCGCAGAAGAAATGACAACTGGGCCGGTAGATGATGAAAGTGCCGTCGAAGTTTTATCTGATGAAGAATAAAAAAAGGATAAATCATGAATCTTGCAAGATGCTGGGCGATGACTGAAATTATCATTCGTGGGCATGTTTTAAATTGGTTTTGGCGTCCAAGGGAAGTTAGACGGGCTGTACGTTGCGATGTAATCTTGGATGTTATACCAAAATATTTTAAAAGATATTTGCCTGCGGCTGCAGCTGTGAAAGAAAGAAAACCAATAAAAGATGATAAAAATGAAAAGATTTTTTCTATCTGGTTGCAAGGTGAAAAAAATGCACCTGAATTGGTAAAGGCTTGCTTTCGCAATATTCGCAAGCATTGTTCGCAAGAATTAGTTGTGTTAGATGAAAATACTTTGTTCGATTATATAACTTTACCTGATGAAATTATAGAAAAGCGCAAGCAGGGTAAAATAAAAAATGCTCATTTTGCGGATATTTGTAGGGTAGAGTTATTATATGAACATGGTGGTTTTTGGTTGGATTCAACAGGTTTTGCAACGTCCGCAATACCACAATGGATTGTTGATGAAGACTTCTTTGTTTATATGGCTGGACAAAAAGTGGGCAGTCCATATAGCTTTATGCAAAATTGCTTTATAAGAGCTAGAAAGGGAGCTTACTTATTAGACGCATGGCGCGCAATGATTTTGGATTACTGGATGCATGAGAATCACAGCTTTGATTATTTTATGCATCAATTATTATTTAGAACGTTGGTAATGAATGACCCACGGGCTAAAAAATATTTCGCAAAAATGCCTCATGTTGATCAGGACCCAACGCATGCTTTGTGGTGGGCGTATGCGGATAAACCTTTTGATAAAAAAGTTTTTGATGAAGTTACATCTGGGGCGTTCTTTCAAAAAACTACATATAAACAAGCTAAAAATCCAATAAAAGGCTCTTTTGCTGATGAAATGTTGAAAATGTAAAAAAAGGATTATTCATGACGGCTGTTTCCATCATTATACCTATATATAACGTTGAAAAATATTTGCGTCGTTGTCTGGATAGCGTTTTAAATCAGACTTTTTCAGATTGGGAAGCAATTTGCGTTAATGATGGCAGTCCTGATAATTGTATGGAGATTCTTAAAGAATACTGTGCAAAAGATTCTAGGTTTAAGATTGTTGATAAGAAAAATGGAGGGCTTTCGGATGCGCGTAATGCGGGGATGAAAGTCGCAACCGGTGAATATGTTTTATATCTTGATAGTGATGACTTTATACATCCTCAGACATTAGAAATATCAATGTTTCTGGCTAAACGTGATGCGTCTGATATAGTCTCTTTTACTTATGACAGAATTTACAGACCTCAATTAATGGTTCGTCATAAACTGGGGTTGAGTACAGATGATGTTGTGCCAGGACGCATAAATAAAAGATATAATCCAGCCCAGGTAAAGACATTAGTTACAGATAATGTTTTTGAGTATGCAACGGAAAGTGCCCACAATCCGTTTAATCCTAAAAGAAAATGGCTGATTAAACATTGTCAGGTTTGGAAAAATTTGTATAAAAAATCTTTGATAGAAGATGTACCTTTTATAAAAGGCATTTTGTTTGAAGACTTCCCTTGGTGGAGCGAAGTCATGTTAAAAAATCCTAAGATTACAATTTGTCCTTTACCATTATATTTTTATATACCTAATTTTGGTGGAATTGTTTTGTCTGCAAAGCAATTAAAGATATTGCAGAGTTTGTGCGTGGGAATAAAAAATTCTTTCTTGCTGTATAAAGAAAAAGCGAACTGCTATCAAATGCAACAATGGTCTGAAAAGTTCAAATGGTATTTTATAAAGTGGGCGTACAGAAAAGTTAAATATATTGATAATAACGAAGATATGGAAGTCGCGCGTCAGGCTTTTCGTGAATTAGAAAAGATGGGTGCTTTGGACAATCCTTGCACAAAGTGGGCAAAGAAAATTCGTTGCGATATCGTTTGTTTTATAAATAACAAATAAATGCTTTAAGGTGTTTTTATGAAAAAAGTTAAGGTCGCGTTTTGTTTGCGTGATATGAAAATAGGTGGGGTCGAAAGTGTTTTTATAAGAACGCTTGAAAAGCTTATATCGCGTAAAGATTTAGATATCGAGTTTATTTCATATGTAAAAATTAAAGAACCGTTATATGCAGATTGGTTTAATAAACATCCAGAGGTTACGGTAAAAGTTTTGTATCCTTGTCGTTGGCTTGGCACTGATTTGGCGCACTTCTTTTTAACAAGATTAATTCAACATTCTTTGCGCGATGTTTATCGTTGGTTTAGAAGAAAATTTGTGAATAAAAAATACTTTAAAGATATAGATGTTTTTGTAGATTATTATAACTTTTCTTTTGATAACGAATTGAAAAATATAGATAAACCGAAATTAGTTTGGTGGCATTCTTCTGTAGATGTTTTTTTATCTGGTAATTATATAAGATATATGAAAGATTATGATAGATTGGTTGCTTTGACTGATGGCTTTATGGACGAGGTAACAGAAAAATGGCCTGAATATAAAAATAAACTAATAAGAATTTATAATCCTGTAGATATTCTTGCTATAAAGGAAAAAGCTGATTTGGCAAGTGTGCCAAACGATAAAAATTATTTTGTATGTTTGTCCAGATTGTATGCGGATAAAGACATTAATACTTTGATAAAAGCTTTTAATGATTTCTGGCTTAAAAATAAAAAGCCAAAAGTTAACTTATATATAATAGGTGACGGAAGTTTTGCTGGAAGATATAAAGAATATGCAGAAAGTTTGCCCGTAAAAAACAATGTTATTTTTACAGGGGCTATGTCAAATCCATTTGGATATATGAAAAATTCGATTGCAAATATTTTGTCTAGTAGGGCTGAAGGTTTGCCAACTGTTTTAACCGAGGCGTCTGCTCTGGATGTATTGAATATTTCTTCTGATTGCAGAAATGGCCCACGTGAAATATTACTTGATGGAAAAGCTGGATTATTATTTGAGCCTGGAAACGCAGAACAATTATCTGATTGTTTGACTGCTGTTTGGAACGGGCAGGTAGATATAAAAACGATGATAAAAAATGCATCAAAATCTTTAAAAAGATTTGATGCAGAAAATGTGTCACTTCAAATAGTTGATTTGATAAAAAGTTATAAATAATTATATACCTGTTTCTTTAAAACGTTCCGGTATTTCTGTAATCCATTTTAATCCAAGCATTGCTGGTTTGTTTAAGTCGTATATAGGGCGCAGCAAGGTCTGCATAAAACGTGCAACTGTTTTTGAGTGATTACGTTTTTTCGATTTTGTTATCAATTCTATTGTTCTGGCACGTTTTTTTAAGTGCTTTTTCCAAGAAGGATTTCTGTCGCCAACTTTGTTTTTTATCATGTCAAAGTCAACGCTGCCAAAGTGTAATAAGTACAGATTTTTATCTATATGAAAATTATGACCTTTTACACTGTGAAAACCGCTGCCCCAAATTGCCGGTTTAAATAGCACAATGGGTTTTGTATATCTGGTAGAAAGTAGTGCAAATTTTCTTTGCGTTAAAAATGGTTTTGCTTGGTTTAGTGTTGCTTCGGAATTTAAATCTTGGCCTATATCTAAACCTAAACCAGAAACCGATGTTCTATTTTTTATGTTTGATAAATATTCTGGTAAAGATATTTTAAGGGCAGGGTCAATAATTAAAAATTCGTCACAATCGCAACCGATTACAATATCATAACCGTTTGAAAATAATTTTTTGGCCAAATCAGATAATAACAGTATTCTGGTTTTGTCGCCTTTTTGTACTTGTTCTTCTTTATGAGGTAATTTTGTTATGTTTGATTTTACTGCGCCTGCTGGAGTCTTTTGATCAAGGCCATCTAAATATATATATAAATTTTCTTCGCCAATTTGTGAACCGTAATATTTTATCCAACGGTTTAGAAAGAACTCATCATTGCGGGCCATAGTTATGGCAGCAATTTTTTTTGTATGTGAAGTTTTTTTTGTCATATTCCCTCTTTAAAGAGTTTTTTTATTACGTATGTAATGTTTCTGTACAGTATTTTAATCGGATTTTTTGTTAAAAGCCAGTTTATATATTCTTTGCCCCAAGTTCTTTTGGCGTTTATTAGTATGCTGTCTTTTATTTCTTTGTTTACATTATCTAATACATATAAAATCTGTTTGCCAAGTCTTCCATTATGTCTTATAAAGGCGGCTTTTTTTATAAAGGGCAGGTTGCGTTTGTATAACTTTTTTACGTCGTTATATATCTTTCTGCCAGATACGGTATACAGGCACTCCCAGCTTAATCCATGATTTATTATCATATTGGAAAAACCTTGCTCGTATAATTTAGTAACACAACCTTTATCTGCAACCTTGGTTATGCTTGTCATAAAATCGTCAAACCAGTTTGTTAGAAATACAGATTGTTTGCATCCGATAAACCAAGATTGAATATGAGGATGATTTTTATGTGGATTGCAAACCAGACCAAATGCGTCAGAAGATAGTGATTCCATTTTTATTAAAAACGGCTCTATGTCTTGCAGAGGTCCATATACAGAATCATTTAGTAAATATAAAAAATCATAGTCAGATAAATTTAAATTATTTTTTGCCCAAATATATGCAAGCTTATAAGAACCAAAATCATATTCTTCATGACGTGAAGCAGCGCAATATAATGTGTATTTACTAAGCTTTGATATTTGTTGTTCATTGCAGTCACTATCCATATAAACAACCGTATCACCAAGTCTTGACATAGAACGAACTAGATGTATTAAAGATTCATCTATTTGTTTTTTTGCATCATAGCCAGCAATTAAGAATAGTCTTTTATTTGTCATTTTTTAATTCTTCAATATATTTATCCATTATTGAATCATAAACTTCGCTTTTGTCGAATTTTTTGAAATTCGTTTCTGGGTCTTTGCCAAATGTTTTTACTTTTTCACCACTGCCTGCATCGCCAAGATTACATCTTGCGATATATTCAGCATGTGATTTTGTTATATAATGATTACATCTTATAAAATCATGAGTAGTCGGTTCTTTTTCTTGGTTAACAAAACCACGCTTTCTGCCAGTTTCATCAATGGTAAATCCTGCAACATAGTTACTGTGTGGACTGCTTAAATATACCATCATTCTTGGGTTTATAATTGATTTTATTCCCCAGTTTACTTTTGCATGTTTTTTGTAGTTTTCTATTACTAACCCATCTGGTTTTTCTTCATGACCTGATGAACCATAAATTACCCAACCAATAATTAACTGACTGAATGTTGGAAGAGTGTGTAAAAATTCTTGTACAGTTTTGTGTTTAACAGGAACTAAAAATTCGTCTAAATCAAGTAAGCAAAGCCAACGCATTTTATCGCGATGATTATTTACTATTTCAAGATATACTTCACGTTGTTTGCCGCGTCCGTGAATTTTTTTATATTCAACTATTCCAGATTTAATATAGGGTTTAAGTATTTCTTCTGTATTGTCTGTGGAATCGTTGTCATAAAGATAGAATTTTTGTACGCCTACAAGTATATGAAAGTCCAGCCATTCTTTTAAGTATGGCCCTTCATTTTTCATAATTGCGCCAATTGCAAACTCGTAGTCAAATTTTTTACGTTTGTCTTCGCGTAAAATTCTAAAATAATTGGTTACACCGATTGTTAAAATGCCACGAATTGCACGACGATATATTCTTGACGGAATCCAACAAGTTAGCAGTTTAGGCCAAAAATAATCTTTTTTTGAAATGTCGATTTGTTTCATGGCATTTCCTTATAGGTTTAAATTTCGGTATTCTTTCTGGTCTTTTTACGTACGTTGCTGTCCAATTCTTTTTTACGTAAGCGTATTGTTGCAGGTGTTACCTCAACCAATTCGTCGTCTTGTATGTAAGAAAGTGCTTCTTCCAAAGACATTTTACGAGGTGGTGCCAAGAACAATTTTTCATCAGCCGTAACAGAACGTATGTTGGTAAGTTCTTTACCTTTTATTGGATTTACTTCCAAATCATTTTCTTTGCTGTGTTCACCGATAATCATCCCAGAATATACTTCTGTTTGTGGCCCTATGAATAGAGTTCCACGTGGTTGCAGGTTGAACAATGCATATGTTGCAGCAGAACCGTTTTCCATAGATACAAGTACACCCGGTCTGTACTGCTGTATTGGACCGCGGTATGGTTCGTAACCTGAAAAGACGCGGTTCATTATACCTGTTCCTCTGGTATCTGTTCTGAATTCTGATAAATAACCGATAAGACCACGTGATGGCGCAGAAAATACAATTCTTGTTTTGCCTGCACCTGATGATTTCATTTCGGTTATTGTTGCTTTACGTTTAGTCATTTTTTCAATAACAACACCACTGAATTCATCATCTACGTCAATAACAACTTCTTCAATTGGTTCCAACTTTTCACCGTTTGGACCGTCGTGCATAACAACGCGTGGACGTGATACAGATAATTCAAAACCTTCACGACGCATTGTTTCAATTAAAATACCCAGCTGTAATTCGCCACGACCAGATACTTCAAATGCTTCGTTATTTTCACTTTGTGTGACTTTTAAAGCAATGTTTGTTTCTGCTTCTTTAAACAATCTTTCACCTATCATGCGAGATGTTAACTTCTTTCCAGATTTTCCTGCAAGTGGTGATGTGTTTACAAAGAATGTCATCGTTAGGGTAGGTGGATCAATTGGCATTGCCGGTATCGGTTCTGTTACTTCTGGTGCGCAAAGCGTATCAGCCACAGTTGCTTTTGAAAAACCTGCAATAACAACAATGTCACCAGCAGATGCGGAATCTAAAGATACTTTCTCAACACCACGGTGTTCAATAATCTTTGTTATTTTTGCGTTTTCTATGAATTCGCCTTTCATGTTGATAGCTTTTACGGATTGACCAACTTTTACAGTTCCAGATTCAATCTTGCCAGTTAAAATTCTGCCAACGTAAGGGTCTGCTTCCAATGTTGTTGCCAACATTTTAAATGGGGCATCTAATTGACAACGCGTTCCATTGCAATCTGGGGCAGGAACATGGTCTACGATTAATTGAAACAAAGGTGTTAAATCTTTGTGTTCGTCATTTAAATCGCGTACAGCCCAACCGTCACGACCAACAGAATATAAATATGGGAAATCCAGCTGAGAATCAGTTGCGCCCAATTTATCAAATAAATCAAATGTTTCTGTTAATACTTCTTCTGGTCTTGCGTCAGCACGGTCTACTTTGTTTATGCAAACAATAGGACGCAAGCCAAGTTTTAATGCCTTTGATAAAACGAACTTTGTTTGTGGTAATGGACCTTCGGCAGAATCAACTAATAAAACAACACCGTCTACCATTGATAAAATACGTTCTACTTCACCACCAAAGTCTGCGTGCCCCGGTGTGTCCACAATGTTTATCTTATAACCGTTCCATAAAATAGATGTAGGCTTTGCGGATATCGTAATACCGCGTTCGCGTTCAATATCACCGCTGTCCATAACGCGTTCTGCAACTTTTTCATTTTCACGAAATGTTCCTGCTTGTTTTAACATGTTGTCAACCAATGTTGTCTTTCCATGGTCAACGTGTGCAATTATTGCTATATTGCGAATTTTCATATTTTTACCCTATAAGTTACTAATTTTTCGTATTTTATAGATTATAACATAAATTCCGATTTTCAAGAAATATACATTTTAAATATTTTAATATTTTTATTGACATATTGTGTTTTTGTACTATAATTATTCGTGAGATAATAAAAAGAGGGAAAAAATGAAAAAAACTATTATTGACTATGATTTAACAATAAAAGATTTTTTTACATCTGTTAACGAGTTTTTGAAAAAAAGAACAGAAAAAGCAAAAGATAAAAAAGAATACGAAGCTATCATTAAAAATATTGATGTTATCAATAAAATTGCGCAAGACCCTAAAAGATTGTCTGATTATGGGACTCGCATAAATCAAAATTTAGAGCCTGATGCGGAAGTCTTTTGCAAAAAAAATGCAAAGGGGATTGTAGTCGATAATTCTGTATGGTTGGCATTCTCTCAGGTTTTGCACGCCATAGATGAATATTACAATGGTAATACTATTTTTGATAAGGAAGAACATTTGTTGTTGGCAATAAAGAAATGGAATTATGCAAAATCGACTTCGTTCTTTAAAGATATTGTATTTTCATTTAAATCAGAAAAAGCTTTTGCAACAAAGGTTTCTTTGGAATCTATTAGAAACAAACAATATTAAAAAAACGGGGTAATCCCCGTTTTTTTTTTAATGTTTTCCACCAATTTTTGTTCTGCCACCCATTAATGGTTGTAACTTTTTAGGTATGTTTACAGAACCGTCTGCATTCTGGTGATTTTCAAGAACTGGAACCAGAGCACGTGGAACTGCGATACCTGTGTTGTTTAATGTCGCAACATATTTTACATCACCGGTTGCATTTTCACGGTATCTGGTGTTTGTTCTGCGGGCTTGGAATGTACCAATTGATGAACAGCTGCCAAGTTCTTTATACGAGTTTTCACTTGGAACCCATGCTTCTACATCGTTCATTTTAACTTTGTTAAATCCCATGTCACCAGTAGAATTTGCTATTACACGGTATGGTAATTCTAGGTCTTCCATTATTTCGCACAAGTTATTCAATATGTGTTCATGCATTTCGTCAGACTGTTCTGGTTTGCAATATATGTATTGTTCTACTTTATTAAATTGATGGAATCTTGCTAAACCTCTGGTGTCACGGCCTGCAGCACCAGCTTCTTTGCGGAAGCATGGAGAAAAACCTGCGTATTTTATAGGCAAAGCGTTTTCTGATAATATTTCACCGCTGTGTAGCGAATTTAAAACGATTTCTGCAGTACCTGCCAAGCATCTGTCTGTATCCGTAAGCATGAAAACATCATTGTTCATTATAGATAAGTCAGCACCCATAAAATGACCTGCGTCAAAAATAGTTTGTGGTTTTGTAATAGAAGGGCATTCTACAAAAGTAAATCCTTTTGAAATTAGTTTCTGTATTACATATGTTTCAATTGCAAGTTGCAATTCGGCAGCTTCGCCCATTAAGCAATATGTACGAGTCCCACAAATTTTAGCAATCTTTTCTGGTGCCCACCAATTGTTCATATCTAATAAATCCCACTGTGCGCGTGGCGTAAAATCAAACGTGCGTGGTGTTCCAACGCGGCGAACTTCTACGTTCGCACTGTCGTCTGGACCGATTGGCGCGTCAGGACTTGGAATCTGTGGAACGCGGTGTAACAAATCATTTAATAAAGATTCTTTTTCTGCAAGTTCTGCCATATCTGCGGCAATTTCTTCGCTGATTTGTTTTGAACGAGCTATCAAAGGTGCTTTATCCGCAGCAGTTGGTATTTCGCGCGTTACTTTGTTCTTTTCCGCTGTCATATTCTGCGTGATTGTTTTTAATTCGCGTACCCTGGAATCTAAGTTAAGTATTTCGTCTACGTGGTCTTCAAAACCTTTTACTTTGCAGGCGTTTTTTACTACGTCAGGATTTTCACGAATAAATCTGATGTCCAACATGATTTATGTCCTTTTATAATTGATTGTTTTTGTTGATTTTAATAGTAAGCGAATGTTTTCGCAACTTTTATATACTTTTTATAATTAAATTAGCCCCCACACAGGGGATGAAGATTTTTTGAAAAAGTTTATATTCAACAACATCATGTTGATAATTATATATAAGATGATTAAAAAAATCAAATTTTTTAGGGTAGATATGCTGAATACAAAATGATTTGCGAACATATACTTGTTGTGATATGCTGAGCCAGAAAAGATAACGAGGAGATTCTTATGAACGATATCATTATGCATGATGTTATTATTTTGGGTTCTGGTCCTGCAGGACTGACGGCCGCATTGTATTGTGCGCGTGCAGGTAAGAAGACTTTGGTTCTTGGCGGTGACAGGTTAGGGGGGCAGACCGCAGGAATTGCTGTGTTGGAAAATTATCCAGGATGGCAAGGCAGTGGACAAGAACTTGCTGAATTTATGAAAAAGCAAGCTGAAACTTTTGGAGCAGAAATAATTTTCACATCTGCGAAAAATATATCTGGTGATGCAGAAAGTGCTTTTAATATTTCCGCAACAGATGGTAAAAGATACGTTGGAAAGACTGTTATTATTGCAACGGGCGCTTCTCCACGAAAGTTAGAAATAGAAGGAGCACGTGAATTATTCGGTAAGGGCGTTTCTTATTGTGCGACTTGTGATGGTTTCTTCTATGCTTATAAAGATGTAATCGTTATGGGTGGCGGTAATTCCGCTTTAAATGATGCATTGTATTTAGCTGATATCGCAAAAAGCGTTAAAATTGTTTATCGTAAAGGTGCCTTTACTCGTGCAGAGGCTGTTTTACGTAACCGTGTTGCAGAACGCGAAAATATAGAATGTCTATTTAACACAGATTTGAAAAAAATCGCACAGTTACCAGATTCTGATAGATTGGTTGTAACAACTACGGATGATGCGGAAATTGTTTGTGATGGTTTGTTTGTGGCTATCGGTCATGAAGCAAATACTGATTATTTATCAGAAGATATTCGCCGTGATAATATGGGGAGATTAATTCCGTCCGAGTTGCCAGAAGGCATGTTTGTCGCAGGCGATGTTCAGTCAGAACTAAAAATGCAAATTGCAACAGCCGTTGGTACGGGGTGCAGTTCGGCAATGGATGCAATTGCGTATTTAAATTCTAGGGGGTAAAATAAAAAGCTCTGTTTTCAGAGCTTTTTATTTTTTACCAAAATGTTTCTTTAATATTTCATATGCAGTAGAAACTTTTGTAAATTCTGCGGTTGCAATATCCTTGTTTTGTGCTGTATCTGGGTGATACTTTTTTGCCAGTGCACGATATTTTGCAGAAATTTCACGCCAAGATGCGCTTAGTGGTAAATCGAATGTTTTTAATGCAGATATTACATTACCTGGCATTTTGCTTTTTGGAGGAGTCTTATCAAATGTGCTGCGCCCCATTATAAAATCATTTAAAAAGTTTATATAATCTTGTTCATCCGAATTTGCGGCGGCTTTATCTTTTAGGGGCGCACCAAAGGTTTGTCTTTCCCAGTCTGCTTCTATTTCGTCTGGCGTCATATCTGCGTAATAATTCCAGTTTTTATTGTATTCGGCAGCGTGCTCTTTACAGAAAAACCAATAGTCTTTTAATTCTCGGGTTTTGGGGGCACGACAAGTCCCCGCCTTGGTGCAACCAGGGTGATCACATTTTTTTATCATATTTCGGAATCCTTTTTATAACCTAACGGATGATGCATTTGTACTGTTTCACGAAGTTTTTCTGGCAGTACATGTGTGTATATTTGCGTTGTTGATATATCTTCGTGGCCAAGCATCGTTTGTATTGCACGTAAATTTGCGCCACCTGCAAGAAGGTGCGAAGCAAATGAATGTCTTAATACGTGCGGACTTACACGATTTGGTTCTATGCCAGAAAGAACTGCACATTTTTTTAGAATTTTAAAAAATCCATCTCTTGTTATATGCCCATCTTTTCCGTTTGATGGAAATACGTATTTAGATTTTTCATCACCACGTAAACTTATCCATTTTTCAAGTGCTTCTATTGCACGTTCGTGCATTGGGACGATTCGTTCTTTTGCGCCTTTGCCATGAATTAACAGTTTGTTGCCAAGTATTGCTGTCATTGGCAATTCGCATAATTCAGATACGCGTAGTCCAGATGCATACAGAAGCTCTATCATAGCGCGCAAACGTACGGAATTTTTTATATCACCTGCGGAAGATATTAATAATTCTATTTCTTCAACTGATAAAAATTTAGGCAAGTTACGTGTTCTTTTTGGCAGTTCAATATTTGCTATTGGGTTTTCTTTTATTATTTTTTCCAGCATCAAAAACTTATAAAAACCGCGCAAAGCACTTGCTTTTCTGGCAATAGAAGATGGTTTTTCAGATAATTGTGATAGATAGTTTTGTATATCTTCATATGTAGCGTTCATCAAGCCACCAGATATACTTTCATCAGCATGATGCAAGTCGCTGGAATAGCTTTCCAGTGTTTTTTTGCTGCGTCCCTTTTCTGCGGATAGTGCTTCTAAAAAAACATCTATATAGTTCATGGATACAATACTATTTCTGTAACGTTCTGCGCAGCAGGGAAGGATACTATCATTAATACCAGCAATATAATAACAATTGCCCATATTATTATTTTATTTCTGGTTGTGTTTTTTTTCTTTATTGGCATATTTTTTCCTTTTTTATATTGTGTCAAAGCTTGCTATAAATGCGCCAGCTGCAGCAATAATTATTAAAGGTGGTGCAATGATTGCAAGTAATGGTGGCAGTGTGCCCGTTGAGCCAAGTGCATTAAAAAGGTTAGTCAGAAAATATACCGCAAAGCATGTTATTATCCCAGCACTGAATTTTAAACCGAAGCTGTAATTTCGACGTTGACGTGTTTGCGAAAATGCGACTCCAAGCGTTGCCATTGCTATCATAGAAAGTGGTAAAAACAGTAATGTCCAGAACTGAACAAGATGACCGCGAATCGGGGCACCAATTTCTTGCATCTTTTTTATAAAGCTTGGTAAGTTCCAGAAAGATATTTGATCTGGTTGCAGATATCTGTCCAATACAGTTTGCGGGCTTAACAATGTGTCTGCGTGCCAGCTTGTTATTTTGCGTACCCCATTTTCATCCCAAGTCTCTGCCTTTGTTGCGTCTAAACCTGCGTCAGAAAGAGTTAAAGTGTCTGTTTCTACGCGTTCTATTAATTTGAATTGCTGGTTTTGAATGTATACAGTTGCGTTTTCGAATAACAATATATTTCCAGATTTATGCATGTTTTTTGCATTCATTGTTATATAACCATTATCAGATGATTCACGTAACCATATGGTATTGTCTATTAATACAAGGTGGTCAGGCGTGATATTTTGTTCGCTTAGTTTTACCGAGTACGGATTAATTAAAGTTGTTGCGATTATACCAATCAGTGCCGCACCGATTAAAAAGGGCCTAGCCATTTGGTACGGAGATAGGCCAGCACTGGCAATAATTATTTTTTCGCTGGACTTCGTTAAATTATAAGACGAGAGCAGGGTTCCCATAAACACAGCAACCGGCAAAAATAGAGGAACGTATTCTAGGAGTCTAACCCAAGATTCCGATAGTGCTGCCATAACAGTAGGGTTAGATGGCAATCTTTCTACAAATGTTACCGCAAGTATTATTCCGCAAACTACAAGCATCACCAAGCCGAAACCGGAAAAAAAGCGGCGCATTAAAAATCTGTTTATTATATTAAGTCTAAACATGTATATATTCCATATATTAACTTAAAAAGTATACCTTGTTCAATTCACAATTGCAAAATTAAAATGAATGCTTATAATTTCCATAAAAATTATGAGGGTTATACTATGGAAAAAAGGCCAATTTCAAGGGCTGGTTTTGACAGCTTGATAAAAGAATTGAAAGATTTGAAAGAAGTTCAAAGACCAGAAATATTAAAAACAGTTCAATGGGCGCGTTCTTTGGGTGATTTGTCTGAAAATGCTGATTACAGTGCTGCAAAAGAAAAACAACGTCAAATTGATAAGCGTATACAGTTTATAGAAGAAGTTATAAATAACGCAGCTATCATAGATATAGACTCTTTATCAGGGGATAGAGTCGTTTTCGGTGCGCGCGTAGTCGCAGAAGACGAAGACGGTAATAGAATGCAATGTCGTATATTGTCTGATATAGAATCAGATGGTAAGCAGGTTATTTCTTGTACGTCGCCAGTTGGACGTGCGTTGATTGGTCGATGCGTTGGTGATACTTGTATCGTTAAGCTGCCTAGTGGCGAAAAAGAATATGAAATATTGGAAGTAAAGTTTAAAGACTAGGTGTGCATAATGCCGGTTCGCGTATTGCCTGATTTTTTAATTAATCAAATTGCCGCCGGTGAGGTTGTAGAGCGTCCCGCAAGTGTTGTTAAAGAATTGGTCGAAAATGCGCTGGATGCTGGGGCCGACCAAATTATGGTAGATGTTGTTGATGGTGGGCGTACGCTTATATCTGTTGTCGATAACGGGTCTGGTATGTCAAAAGAAGATCTGGCAAAAAGTGTTACGCGCCATGCTACGTCAAAATTACCAGATGACGATTTATTAAATATTAATTTTATGGGATTCAGAGGCGAGGCGTTGCCTTCTATTGCTTCTGTTTCTGATATGACAATAGATACTTGTAACGGTACGGATGAAAACGGTTGGACTTTAAATTGTGAAACAGGTGAAATAAAACCGTCTGATTGGGAAGCTGGCACAAGAATTCGTGTTAAAAATCTTTTTTCTAAAACGCCTGCGCGCTTAAAATTTTTACGTGCAGACAGGGCAGAAATGATTTCTGTTTTGGATGTTATTAAAAGACTTGCAATGGCGCGACCTGATGTAGGTTTTGTTTTAAACAACAAGTGGCGCTTTCCGAAAAATCAAGAAATGGGAAGTCGTATAGTTGCTGTTATGGGCGATGATGTTCGTGACAGAATGTTGGAAGTAAATGCGATATCAGAATCCAGTAATGATTTAATGCTGACTGGTTTTATTTCAGAACCAACATTAAGAAGGGCTTCGTCTGTTGATCAATATTTATTCGTTAATGGCAGACCTGTTAAAGATAAGGTTCTGGTTGGTGCATTGCGCGCGGCTTATATGGATGTAATGCATGCCAGAGAGTTCCCGTTGTGTGCGTTGTATCTTAATTTAAATCCTCGTAATGTTGACGTTAACGTATCGCCGGCAAAAACAGAAGTGCATTTTTTAGAGCCTTCTCATATACGTAGCTTCATAATAAAAAATTTAAGAAAGGTTCTGGCTCAGACCTTAACTGAAAAGGTAGATGTTGTTGTTCCTGAATTTCCTGTGAAAAATACTTCTTCGCCAGTTGGTCAGAAATTAGATTTTGGATTGCGTTCATATGTGGCTTCGCCAAGTTTAAATCACAAGGCGCCTGATATTGCCTTTATGTTTCCTAAAAAAGAAGAAGTCATTTTAAATTTCGATAAACCGCAAGAAGAAATAAAACAAACGGATTCAGAAGAAAATGAATTTCCGTTGGGTAGGGTTATAGGGCAGGTTGCTAATAAATATATTTTGGCACAAAGTGGTGATAATTTGGTTGTTGTTGACCAGCATGCTGCTCATGAACGTATTACTTATGAAAAACTGAGATTGCATGATATAAAAACTCAACCTTTATTGACACCAATAGTTATAAGTATGCGGGAAGAAGATGTTGTGGCTGTTCTTTCTGTGGCAGACGATATGAAAAAGTCTGGATTACATATAGATGCTTTTGGTGATGATGCAATTGCTATCTTTGAAAAGCCGGCAGACTGGGATTTGAATTGGGCGGATTTATTCCATTGTGTCGCAGATGAAGTAAGAGAGTATGGGCATTCTTCTCAACTTGGTGAAAGGCTGCATTTAAAATTGGCTAACTATGCCTGCCATCACAGTGTAAGGGCTGGACAAAAGTTAGATTTAAACCAGATGGATGCCTTGTTGCGAGATATTGAAAAAACTACACGTGGCGGTGAATGTAATCACGGCAGACCCGTTTATAAAATCATTCCTTTGACAGAAATAGATACTTGGTTTGAACGTATTTGATTTATCTGCTTTTTATAACTATTCTCTTTACATAATTGGCTTTTTTTACTATTCTGATGACATTAATATAAGGAGAAAACTATGGAAGAAACAGCTGTTATAGATAACGTTGCACAAACTGCACCTGCTGGGGGAGATTGGATGGGGCTGTTGTTGTACTGTGTGGTTGTTTTCGCAATTATTTATATCTTTATGGTGCGCCCAAATAAAAAGCGTATGGCAGAATATCAGAAAATGATAGACTCTTTAAAGGTTGGTAATCGTGTTCTGGCCGCTGGTATTTATGGTACTATAAAGAAGGTTAATGAAAATACATTGGAAATAGAAATTGCAAAAGGTGTTGTTGTAGAAGTCAGCAAAAACGCTGTTGCAAGTGTAGAGTAAAGAGGTTGGGTTATGTTTAAAAAGCTGGCAATAATTTTTGTTGCTGTTTTTGGAGTTTTGTTGGCTGTACCGACGTTGTCTCCAAAATTGGCACCGTATTTTCCTTCTTGGATTCAGCCAATTCCACTTGGTTTGGATTTAAAGGGTGGGGCACAACTGTTGTTGGAAGTAGATACGGATACTATGCTTCATGAAAAGTCTGCTCAGTTATATGACGACGTGCGCAGTACTTTGATTGATCGTGATAAAGGCGTTATACGTTTTTCTAATTTACGTAATTCTGATGGCGTTGTTTCTTTTGTTGTTCGTGATGAAAATCAGGTTTCAGATGCAAAAGGACGTTTGAAAAGTGTCTTGGGTAGTGTAGTAGATATTTCTTCTGATGGAAAAAATATAAGTGTTTCTTATTCAGAAAAAGCTAAGACAGAAATGGTTCAAGATGCTTTGTCTCGCAGTATAGAAATCGTTCGTCGTCGTATCGATGCGCTGGGTACAAAAGAACCTTCTATCCAAAGTCAAGGTGGTAAATATATATTGGTTCAGTTGCCTGGTGTTGATAATCCAGAACGTATCAAAGAACTTATTGGTCAAACAGCAAAAATGACTTTTCATTTGGTAAATGAAAATGTCACACAGGAACAAATGCAATCTGGTCGTGCACCAAAGGGAACAGAATTTTTGCCTTTTATGGATGCGCCTGAACAAAAGATTCCAGTTTATTCTCGTGTAGAAGTTTCTGGGGAATCGTTAAAGGATTCTCAGGCAGATTTTGACCAGCATAATTTACCAGTTGTTACAACTACGTTTGATGCAACCGGTGCACGTAAGTTTGCTAAATTAACAACAGAACATGTAAATGAACGTTTTGCCATTGTGTTAGATGGAAAGGTTTTGTCTGCACCGACAATTCGTGAACCTATTCCTGGGGGACGCGGTCAGATTTCTGGTGGATTTACATTGCAGGGTGCAAAAGATTTGGCTGTGTTGTTGCGCAGCGGTGCGTTGCCTGCACCTTTACAGGTAATCGAAGAACGTACTGTTGGTGCTGGACTTGGTGCTGATACTATTGAAGCCGGTAAGATAGCATCTTTGGCAGGAATGATTTTCATAATGATATTTATGATTGTTTGCTATCGTGGTTTTGGTGTAATTGCAAGTATCGTTTTGGTTGTCAATCTTGCTATGATTATAGGTGTGTCTGCTTTGCTGGGGGCAACGTTGACTTTGCCAGGTATCGCAGGTATCGTTTTAACGCTTGGTATGGCAGTGGACGCAAATATTTTGCCATTCGAACGTATTCGCGATGAAATCAGAGCAGGGGCAACGCCATTACGTGCGGTAGAGGCTGGTTTCCATCGCTCTATGAAAGCTGTGTTAGACGGAAACTTAACTAATTTAATTTGTTCGTTAGTTCTATTCCAGTTCGGTGCAGGTCCTATTCGTGGATTTGCTGTAACTTTATCTGTCGGTGTTTTGACAACATTGTTCACTTGTGTGTCTTTGTCAAAAGTTATCATCGATTGGTATATGAATGGAAAAAATAAAAAAATCGGATATGTAAGAAATTAATTAAAGGGATAGTGTTATGAAATTAAAATTTATGAAATATCGTAAATTATCATATTGGATATCCGGATTATTGGTTGGGTTATCTATATTGTCTTTGCTTACGCGCGGACTGAATTATGGTATTGATTTTGCAGGTGGTATTTCTATGGAAGTTACACCTGTAACAGCTGATTATACTATTGATAAAATGCGTCATGCGTTGGCGGAATTTAGTCCAGAATTACAATCTGTTGATAACAAGTCTATTTTGGTTCGTGTGGGATTACCAAAAGGCGCAACAGATGCGCAACAAAATCAAAGAGTTGCAGAGATAAAAAATATCTTGGGCGATAATGTAGAATATTCTCAGGTACAGATAGTTGGACCTAAAATTGGGGGCGAACTTGTACGTGGCGGTATTTTAGCTGTGTTGTTCTCGTTCGTTTTGATGGCTGTATATGTTTGGGTTCGCTATCGTGGGGGATATGCTATTGGTGCATTTTTGTCTTTGATTTTGGATTTTATAATAATGTTCGGATTCTTCTCTGTAACAGGATTAGAATTTAATCAGACAGCAATTGCTGTAATTTTGATGGGGGTTGGTTATTCTATAAATGATAAAGTTGTAAATTATGATAGAATAGAAGAAAATATAAATAAGTATCATAAGATGCCAATGAACGATTTAATTGATTTGTCTGTTAACGAAATGTTGCGCAGAACTATCATGACAGGTTTATCAACTATTTTGGCTATGGTTGCGTTGTATTTGTTTGGCGGTACAATGTTGCAAGAATTTTCATTGGCTATGACTTTCTCGGTCGTAATGGGAACATTGACAAGTATTTATATTTCAAACGTTATCTTGTATCACTTTAATTTAAGGGATGAAGATAAATAAATTTGTTGGCAAATGCCATTGGTTCAAAAAGAAGGAAGGTTAAAATGAGAATTATAAAATTCTTTTTCTGTGCTTTTTTATCCTTTGGTATTTTGCCACTACATGCAGAAAGTTTATTCTTTGAAGATGAGCCTGTGCAAGACGGCTTAAATGTTTTTGAAGTTTCTGAAACTTTTGCGGATATATATGAAAAGTTGGACAGCGTCAGCTGGGGCGGTAAAAATATAAATATTGCAATTGAAAGTTTGGAAAACTTAAATAAAAATGCTCATATCGCTGCGACTGATGAACGCGTCGTTTTAGTTTGGAAAGATGCTATAATTGCTAATTATCCAAGACCAGAACCTAAAGATTGGAAAGGGTTTGGTGAAATAACAACTGCTTTGGTTTTAAAATTACGTGCAAATGATTCTTCTTTGCAGAATGCGACAGAAAGTGAAATGTATCAAATGGTCGTTGATAGTTTGATGCGTGGAATTGATGAAAATGGCAGATATATTTATTCTAGACAGGCAGAAATTACAGAAGATGGCAGAATTTTAACTAGTGTTGGTTTAGAGGGGATGCGTGATAAGCGTGGAAATTATAGAGTAAGTGGTGTTTATAAAGATTCTCCGGCAGATATAGCAGGTATCAAAGAAGGCGATTTGATATCAGATATTAATGGTATGGCTGTTAAAAAAATATCAGATGCTGATTTAGCAAATACTATGTCTGGGTTTAATTCTGGAACAGTTAAATTACGTTTGCTGACGCCGGCTGGTAATAAAGATGTTGTTTTAAGACGTGCAACGATAGTTTTAGCTGATGCTGATGTTGTTCATCGCAGTGATGCGGAAAACGGTGGTATTTTAGAAATTATAATACATAAAGTTTCAGATAGTTCAGTTGCTATAATAAACGATGCTTTGAGTAAATATACTGATGTTTCAGGAATTATTTTAGATTTGCGCGCTGCAAATGGTGACGATGAAAAAGCAGCTGCAAAACTTGCGGGGCTGTTTATAGGAAAAACTCCTGTTTTGCGTATAGTTGAAACTGCTCGTGATGAAGTAGAAGTTTTGCCTGGTGGTGACGCTGTTACTGATGTTCCGGTTGTGGTTTTAATGTCTAATATGACACGTGGTACTGCTGAAGCAATTGCTGCGGCGTTTTATGAAAATCAGCGAGGCGTTTTAGTTGGTACGCCAACTGCTGGAAATGCTCGTATTGCAACACGGGTGAATTTAGATAATGGCGGTGCGTTGGAACTGCTGAATAAATCTATAAAAACAGGTAATGGCAGAAGAATAGATGGGCGCGGAGTTTTTCCAATAGTTTGTTTGTCTAATATACGTTCCTCATCGCAGCAGAATGCTTTTTTCCTGAACGTTATAAACAATGATTTTAACGCACAAGATTTTAATAAAAATGAAGATATTGATGCCGCTGATATAAGACGTGGGTGTCCTGTTATAACAAATGGAAATGACGAAGATGCTTTGTCGGCAGCAGTTTCTGTAAAAATTCTTACGGATAAAAAGGTATATAACAAGTTAATCGCAGAATAAAAAGTATAACGGGGAAAAAATGTTTTTAACAAAAGATAATAAAATAAAATGGAATGTTTTGGGTTATGGTGTATTGCTGACGTTGGGGTTAGTGTTTCTTGGAATCTTTTGGTTCGACAAGCCGTTGTACTTGTTTATGAGAAATTATGATTTAGGTTTGTGGAGATACTTTGATGTAATTTTTGATGCAAAAATGTGGTTGATTGCATCTGCCGTTGTAATGTTATTCTTTTATATAAAGAAAGCTTTAAAAGAAAAAACTGTTTTTAAAAACGAAAAACATAAGTTTAGTTTCATTGTTCTTTTTAAAGATACTTTGCACAAAGTTCGTAATAGCTATGCTTTTTATGTATTTTGTTCTGTTTTAGCGGCAAGCATTGTCGGTAAAGTTCTGAAAATAATAATTGGACGTGCAAGACCTATTTTTTACGAGGCGTTGGATATGACGGGATTTTTCCCTTTTTCTACAGAATGGGCATTTAATTCTATGCCGTCAGGTCATACGATTGCATCTTTTGCAGGACTAGTTATGTTGGGACTGTTGGCGCCAAAGGTAAAATGGTTTACATGGTTTTTGGCAATAGTAATCGGAGCATCACGCGTGTTTTATGGTGCACATTGGCCAACAGACGTAATCTTTGGTGCGTTTATTGGTATGGCAATGGCTGATTTAGTAAAGGCTGCATTGAAGTCAAAATCTTTGGATTTTGATAGATAATAAATTTTTAACCATTACTAACATTTTTACCTTTTTTGTGATAAAATGCTTGGCATGGAAAAACAATCTAAATTTTTACCAGACAGGGTTTCTGGTGCTTTGAAGAGTATGATAAAACGCATCTCGGGTGGGGTGCTGGTTTTATTAGGACTGTGGGCTTTCTTGGCGTTGATTTTTTATAATCCTTATTTAGACGGATTTTCTACGGCAAGTAGTTTTGGTAATCAGTCTATAATGGGGCAGGTGGCAGGTTTCTTTAAGTATGCAGTTGGTTTTATTCCTGCAATGTTTGTGTTCTTTTGTGTTGCTCGTCTGGGATTGACTTGGCTGGTTGGTTGGGAAGAAGAATTTGCCCCGGAATATAATTTCTTGCGTGGATTTGTAACGTTGTGCGTTGGTGCGGCTGGTATGGGATTAATTATGCCAAGTGCTAACTTCGGTGGTTTTATGGGATTCTTGGTTGCAGAAGACGTTTCTTCCATTATCGGGTCTTGGGGGCTTGTTTTAGGAATTGTTTTCGTCGGGCTGTTTCTTGTTTTGTCTGCAAAGCTGCTACATATAAAGTGGGAACATGTTAAAAACTTGATAAGTTTTATTAAAAAGTCTTTTAGATGGTTGATGTCTATTTTCCATTTAGGAGGTGGGGCAAATTATTCTGCGACAGAGTATGAAGAAGAACCAGAATATGATGAGGAAGTTGTTGAAGAAGAGGAAGAAGAACCTCAAAAAGTAGTAAAAAAGCAAGCTTCTAAAAAGAAAAAAGTAAAATCCGTTAAGGCTCCAGTTGTTGAAACTGGTGAACATGAATATGAATTGCCAGATCCGGCTTTCCTAGAACGTTCTAGCTTTGGAAAGAATGTTGTTACTCCTGAATTGAAAAGAAATGCTTCTGCAATGGAGATTCATTTTGCAGAATATGGCGTTCGTGGTCGTGTTGTTGGTATAAGACCTGGACCAATTGTTACGTTGTATGAATTTATGCCAGAAAGCGGCGTGCGTATGGTTGATATTAACAAGACTGTAAAGGATATGACGCGTGCGATGGCTACGGAAAATATACGTATTGCTCATATACCAAGTACACAATTAATTGGCGTTGAAATGGTTAATTTGAATCGTCAGATGGTACGATATCAGTCGCTTGTCGATAACGAGACATTTATTAATTCTAAATACAGAATACCGCTCGCGCTGGGCGTGGATATTGGTGGAAATCCAATGTATTTTGATTTGGCTAAGATGCCACACGTTTTGATTGCTGGTCGTACAGGGTCTGGTAAGTCTGTTTTCGTTCAGTCTATAATAATGTCAATTTTGTATCATTTTACACCTGACAGATGCAAGCTTATGATTGTCGACCCAAAGGGGGTTGATTTTACGCTGTGGGATAATATACCTCATTTAATAACGCCTGTCTTAACTGATGCGAATGCTTCTGTGAATGCGTTGAAGTGGTCCGTTCGTGAAATGGAAGAAAGATATAAACGTTTGCAGCTGTTGGGGGTACAGAATATAGAAGGTTATAATGAAGCGGTTGGTAAAAAACGTGCAAACGGTGAAAAATTAACAAGGCAAGTTGCTGTCGGTACAGATCCAGAAACTGGCGAATTAGAATTTGAAACGCAAGAAGTTGATTTGTCTGATATGCCTTATTTGGTAATCATAATAGACGAGGTAGCAGACCTTATGTCTGTTGCACGTAAAGAAGTTGAAGCGTGCGTTCAGCGTTTGGCACAAAAAGCGCGTGCTGCTGGTATACACCTTGTTGCCGCAACGCAACGACCTGATACATCTGTTATAACTGGTGTTATTAAGGCTAACTTCCCAACGCGTATTTCTTTCCAGGCACGAAGTGCTATAGACTCTATGACTACACTTGGTGAAAAGGGGGCAGAACAACTGTTGGCGTGTGGAGATATGTTGTTTAGTGAGGCGGGACGTGTGCCGGTACGTATACATGGTGCGTTCATAGAAAATACGGAAATAAATCGCGTTGCCGATTTCTTGCGTGAACAGGGCGAACCAGAATATGTTGCGGGTATATCAGAGTCTGAAGACAGCTCTTTTGCTGGGGCAGGTGCGGCAATACCTGGAATGGCGCCTTCTAAGTCGGATAAGGACGCAGACCTTTATACGCAGGCAAAAGAATATGTTTTACGCGATAAAAAACCGACTATTTCTTATATACAGAGAAGATTGGGCGTTGGGTATAATAAGGCTGCTGGATTTATGGAACGTATGGAAGAAGAGGGTATCGTTAGTCCGCCAGACGCCAATAATAAACGTCATATATTATAAATAAGTAAAAATCCCTATATATTGGTTTTATAGGGATTTTTTTATTAATTCCTTTTTTATGGGTGCTTTTTGTGGTATAATTCTCGTCAAAGGAGAATTTAATATGAAAAATAAAGTTTCTTTGTTTATGTGTGGACTTGCTTTGTTCGGTGTGTTGCCTGCGTTTGCTGCAACAAATTCTGGCACTCGTGCCGCATCAAGCGTTGACTTAACTGGACAGCCTGCTGTTCGTGAACGTACGCAGGTTAATTATCAGAAATATGAAACTCGTACTTCTACGAAAACATATGATGAAAAAGATGCAAAAAATTTGTATTACACTCAGCCTGCTAACCGCAGTCAGTTGTATAAGCAATATGCGGGTAATAATTCTACAACTGTTCGTACAACACGCGCTGAAACATACAGCAGTGAATTAAAGCGTAAGTATTTCTTGGCGCATCCTTTCTTCCAACCTTTGAAAGGTAAGTTTGGCTCTGTTACAGATTTGTCTTATACAATGAATTCTTATGATATTAAACTGTTGCCGACAGGTACTGTTTCAGATGTAAACGGAAAATGGAATATGGACCAGTTTTCTATCAAAGAAGACTTCAGTTATGGTATTACAGACCGTATCGCAGTTTTGGCAATGTTGAAATATGATATTTCAAGTTATGAATTTGATTGGTCAACTGCACCAGATGATACTATGGACGATAACGGTTTGAACTTGTTCGGTGTTGGTGCTCAGTGGCGCTTCGTAGATAACGACAAGTGGATTGCTACTTTGTCTGGTTACTATCAGTATCAGAAAGATATTTCTAACAATATTTTGTTGGATTTAAAGGGCGGTTATAAAGTAGGTTCTTCTACAATATATGGATTAGCCCGTGGTTGGTATGTTGATTTTGATGGAAATTCTTATGGTAATGGTATAGAAGGCGTTACAGAAGATGGTGCAAAGTCAACAATATTCTTGGCATATAATACGGATGTAAGCAGCGTATTTTATGTAGAAGGCGGTCTTGGTATATTCAGCGTATTAGATGAAGATTGGACGCTGAATTTCGAAGGCGTAATAGGTAACTATGATTGGCATAACCAAGCGAGTTTGAAAGCTGCAATTGGTTGGCAGCCAAATGATTGGGTTGCTTTGAACTTGTATGCAAAAACAGCTGTTTATGATTCTGCAGACGGAAAGAATTTGACTTTCTGGGGAACGGATATTGATACAGGAAACTTTGTTAAAATGGGTACAGCAGATTTAGATAATTACTCTGAAACTTCTGTTGGATTGCAAGCAACGTTCTTGTTTTAATTGAATACGAATATTAGAACTCTTGTTGGCAAGAGTTCTAATATGTTTTAGTGCTTTGGTTTGTTGGAGAGGGATTATGCGCAAATTTTTTTCTGTATTTTTAATTTCTTGTTTTTTTTGCAATGGGGCGCTTGCTAACGTCTTAGATAGGGATACTTCGGATCCTTTGTATATGTTAGGATTTGAAGATTTTTTATCAGAAACATCTCTTACTTATTGGGATAGTATTTTGCGCCTTGGACAGACAGTGTCTTATGGATTAAATAACAGATTAACCATTGCTGCAAACGTTCATTTTCAGCAAGATTTTGATGGTACGGAAGATGGTTTTTCTAGTATAGATTTGGGCGGTGTTTATCGTGTAAGTACAGCTGATGGTAACAGTGCAAGAATCATTTCAGATGTTTTGTTCGGTTTAAAGTTTGGTGGCAGTTCTCATGTAAGAACACCTTATTTTGCAGATTCTACTTATTATGCTGGTTATAGGTTTGGTCGTCAGTGGGCAGGGCTTACGTTGGCGGCAACAATAAAATCTAGCTGGATTTTTGATGACGTTCGTGGAATGGCTTATATAGATTTTGAACCAGAGGCTTATTTCCGTGTCAGTCAAGATTGGCGTCTGGGGACTTCTTTTATGATACGTAAAGCCACAAATCCAAAATATAACCAAGAATGGTTGGGTGGAAAGGTAATTCGTCAATACGGACGTACTCAATATATCGGTCATCTTGACTATGAGTTCGAAAGTGATAATTTCCAAATTGGTGCAAAAGTAAACATTTTGTTCTAATTAGTAATTAAAAATATAACTGCTTATTTATTATTAAATAGGCAGTTTTTTGTGTTGACATTTTTACTTTTTGTGTTAGTGTTTTCGAGCTATGTTTAATGAAAAAATTGCTTTTGTTTTCCCTGGACAAGGGGCACAGTACGTTGGAATGGGAAAAGATTTATTTGATAATTTTGCTGTAGTTAGACATACTTTCCAGCAAGTTTCAGATATTTCTCATAAAGATATTGCTGATGCTTGTTTTAACGGTCCAAAGGATTTATTGAATAAACCAGAATATACTTCGCTGGGAACTTTTGCGCATTCTGTTTCTATCGCAAGAATCATAGAATATGAATATAACAAGCCTTTGTATGATCTTGGCTATGCAATTGCTGGGCATTCTATGGGACAATATTCTGCATTGTGTTGTGCGGGTAGTTTGTCTGTTGAAGATTCAGTACATTTACTGTCAGCACGTTCTTCTTATATGTCTATGACAAATCAAATGGGTGGTGGAATGGCTTGCGTAGTTGGCTTGCCAAAAGAAGAAGTAGAAAAGACTTTGTTTGCTGCAACGGGTCATGGGTATGCCGCAATTTCTAATCATAATGCTGCTGACCAATTTATTATCAGTGGACAGAACGAAGCGTTAGATGCCGTTGTCGCGCGTGCAAAAGAGAAGGGCGCAAAGATTGCAAAACGCTTAAATGTCGCTATACCTGCACATTGTGCTTTGATGCAGAACGCAGAGATTTTATTAAGAAAACGTTTGGAAACGATAAATGTAGAATCTCCTAAAACAAACTGGTTTTCTAACCAAACAGCAAACGTTATGAATAATCCTCAAGACGTAAAAGATGCGTTAGCAAATCAAATGACGCACGGTGTTCGCTGGTATGAAATAATGAAAAAATTTCCAGAATATAATATAACGAAAGCCTATGAGTTGGGACCTGGAAAAGTTTTAACTGGTTTGATTAATAGGGCTAATGTTGGTTGTGTTGCTGGGGTTACGGACAATTTGAAAAACGTAACAAATATGTTGAATGAATTGAATTCAGCAAAAGTACGTTAATTATTTTTGTTCAATTTTTTTCTTAACGAATTCCAGTATTCTAGGCGCTTTTTTATTTCTCGTTCAAAGCCACGTTCTATTGGTTGGTAAAACGTCTGTCTTTCCATTTTTTCTGGAAAGCAGTTTTGACCGCTGAAACCGGATTTTGTATCTGGTTCGTAAATGTATCCTGCGCCATAGCCTAATTCTTTCATCATTTTTGTTGGGGCGTTTAATATGTTCTTTGGTGGCATTAAGCTACCTGTTTCTTGGGCTGCTTGATATGCAGCTTTTTGTGCGCGATAATTAGCTGTGCTTTTCGGTGCGGTGCCAAGGTATATTACAAGTTCTGTCAGCGCAAGGTCGCCTTCGGGGCTGCCCATTCTTTCATAAAGCTGCCATGCAGTTAATGCCATTTGCATAGCGTTTGGGTCTGCAAGTCCTATGTCTTCCATTGCAAATCTACTGAGTCTGCGAAATAAATACATTGGGTCTTGACCAGATGTCATCATTCTGGCAGTCCAATATAAAGCTGCATCCGTATCGCTGGCGCGAAGTGATTTATGCACGGCTGATATTAGATTATAGTGTTCGTCACCATGTTTGTCAGATAGGGGTGAACGCTTTTGTATTGCTTCATCTAATTTGTCTGGGCTTAAATCTTTTTTAAAATTTGCTGATAATAAATATTCTATTGTATTTAATAAGAAGCGGGCATCGCCGTCTGCCATCTTTGCAAGGTGTATTCTTGCGGAATCATCCAGTGGTAATTTTTTATCTAAAAATTTTTCTGCACGTTGTGTTAACGTTAATAAATCTTCTGTTGATAATGGTTGTAATACGCCAACGTGACAGCGGGAAAGCAACGCGTTGTTTAAATTAAAACTTGGGTTTTCTGTCGTTGCACCCATAAAAACAACCGTGCCGTCTTCCAGATATGGCAACAATGTGTCTTGTTGTGTTTTATTAAATCTGTGTATTTCATCTATGAACAGCAAAGTGTTTCTGCCGATTTCGCGATTCATTTTTGCTGCTTCCATTGCTTTCTTTATATCTGACGTGCCGGAAAATACAGCGGACATTGGAACGAAGTCCATGTCAACGGATTTTGCAAGGGCGCGCGCAATGGTAGTTTTTCCGCATCCTGGAGGTCCCCATAATATAAGATTTGATAATTTATGGTTATCTACCATGCGACGAACAAGACCGTTTTCACCAAGTAATTGTGTTTGTCCGACTACGTCTTCTATTACTGAAGGGCGCATTAAGTCGGCAAGAGGTCTGTTCTCGTTTTTCATATTAGATTTTACTTTGATTTTATTTATAACTTATTTGTGATATAATTGATTGTATTAAATAAACAAAGGTTTATCAATTGGTAAGTGAAAATAAAAATTCAGAGTTTGCATTGGCTGTTGCAAACTTGGCAGCAGCAGCTATGGCTAATAATCCCAAGCTTTCTATGCAGGCAGCAGTTAAAGAGGCCAGGGAAAGCTTGCGTGGCACAACAATCAGCCCACAAAAAATCGCAAATTCTGTACAACCAGATAAAATTCAATGCTTGGAAGATGGTACTTGGCACATTATGTTGCGCCGGTATTTGAAAAGAAAGTTTAATATGACACCAGAGCAATATCGAGAAAAATGGGGACTGCCAGATGATTATCCCTTTGTTGCACCTAAATATTCTGAACGCAGATCAAAAATAGCTAAGAAAACAGGTCTTGGGAAAAAGTAAGGAACGAACATGAAAGATTCTTTTAGAAAGGCTGTTGCTAAACCTGAACAACTTGCAGAAAAATTACGTAAACTTATAGAAAAGCAAAGCCCGCGAGATTTTGTAAAAAAAAGACGACAGAAAAAGGGCGATGACGAAAAATATGCTGCTTATAAAGATTCAGCAATGTTGGTAGGTTTGGAAACTGCAAAAGGGGCAGCTTGGTTGACTGCTGGCGGTGCGCAGTTTTTACTAACTATGGCCAGATGGTTGGCTTTGGATAATGTCTTTTTAAGAAAGCTTGAAGAAAAAAATAAGAAAATAAATTTAAACGAAAAGAAAAAATTTCAATCTCAGACTTTAAGACGCTTTTCTAAAAGTAATCCTAATTTATCTGCGTATGTATCGTGGTATATGCTGTTAGGGGTTTTAGGGTTTGGAGGAAAGGCAGCCGTTGAAAAAGGGCCTTTGGCAGTAGATGCTTATAAAGAGTGGCGAAAAGACAGAGAAGAAAATAAACGAATAAAGGGTACATATGCGGAATTCTTGAAAAAAATGCGTCCTATAACACCTTATCTTATTGCTGATTTAATTGCAAAAGAGGGCGTTAAAGTGGACCCTGAAACTGGGCTGCATGTACCTTATCTTGATTCAAAGGGGATTCCTACAATAGGTTTTGGCTCTACCATGCTAAAAGATGGTTCAAGGGTAACTATGAAAACAAAACCTATCACTACGGAAGAAGCCTATGAGTTGGCACGTTGGCATTTAGAGGAGGGTGAAACTTATTTCGTTTTATATTGTTATGATGTTGCAAGTGATTATGTAGATGTGAATGATACTAAAGAAGCCCTGGGAATGGGGTCTATTATATATAATTCATATTCTAAATTGATAGAAAATAAACAAGATAAAAACGTCAAGAATCGTTTCACTGAATTAAGAAGGATATACAAAGAATATGGATATGCAGTACCTGATGATTTAGTAATAAAGTTGTTTCAAAAATATCCGATAGTTAAGCCAACTAGTTTTGGTAAGGTGTGGCTCGGGTATGATAAAAAATCAGACGTGTCGGATAAGTTGGGTGGTTTCTTGGCCGGTGGCAAGGGGCTATATTGGCGCCGTTGGCTAGAGGCAGGAGTGCTGTCTGGTGATATAACACCAGATATGTTATTAAATTGTCCGGTAAATGGAATGTATGAATTCTTTTGCTATATGGGACAGAAAGAAGAAGCTTTCTTTACTGGAAAATCCGGTGATAGAAAAGTTAACAAGGATACTTATGCAAAATTTAAAATGTGGCTGAATAATCCTATTGATAAGAATGGTCGTCCTATAAAACATTGGAAATGTGTTAAAGATTATTTGCCAGCCGATGTTTTGGCATATTGTGAAATGGGGGAATGCGAGTTTAGTGGTAAAGCTTTAGTCAGACAAACAAAAAAACAAGAAAAAATAGAAAAAAGTACTTACACCCTAGAATATGCCGATGCATATGAAGAGGCTTTAAATTGTTATAAAAGTGGAGATTATAAAAAGGCAGAAATCAAGTATAAAGAACTTATATCTGTTCATAAAGACAATGCGTTATTATATAATGACTTGGCTGCAACTTATAATAAACTTGGTATGTATCAAGAGGCTATAAATCAAGCTAAAGAAATTCTTCATAGAATTGGCGATAAAAGCCAGTATGCGGCTGCTCAGTATAATGCTGGTTTTGCATACGAACAAATCGGAGATTTGGAAAAGGCTTTAAAGAATTATGAATTGTCTGTTGCAAATGGAAATCTTAATGTAAAAAAAGATGTAGAAAGACTTAAAGAAAAAATGAAATCTAAAACTTTGTCTTTTAGTGATGCAATGGAAATTGTTAATAAAAAATCTAATGAAAAAGATATCGTTAATTTGTTAAAGAACAACGTTAAAGATATATAGGAAAATAAAAAATGAAAGTTTATATTAATTATCAAGATTCTCGTTGGAAGAAGTATAAAATTGATTTTGAAAAAATTGCAAATGCAGTTGTTGGTAGGAATTATAAAAACTCTGAAGTTTCTATAACGTTAATTGATGATAAAGAAATTCATAAGCTGAATAAAGATTATCGTAGTATTGATAAAGCTACGAATGTATTATCGTTTGAATTGCAAGATGATATTTTGTTGGGTGATATTTTTATTTCTTTGGATACAGTAAAACGTGAAGCAAAAGATTTAAATATTTCTGTTGAAGAACATACTGCACATATGGTTGTTCATGGGATATTACATCTATTAGGTTATGATCATATAAAAGATGACGAAGCAGAAGTAATGGAAAAAACAGAAATAAAAATATTAAAAAAACTTGGTATAAAAAATCCATATATGCCGGATTTGCCTATATGCAGCGATTCTTCTTGTTGTCCTGGAAGTAAGTTTTTATCATTTTTTAAAAAGATAAAAATAAAAGAAGATGGACTTTTTCAAAATATTATTTTGTTCGCTTTAGGTGCTGTAGCTTCTTTGGGATTTGCGCCTTTTAATATGTGGTGGGCAACATTAATAGCTGTTGCTGCTGCTTATAAATTTGTTGTGCGTGCTAATAAGGTAAGTTGGATAAAATCTTTTTTAAGAATTTTGCCTTTTAGTGTTGCGTATTCAATGGCGATGTTTTGGTGGGTCTTAAACTCTATATATGTGGTTCCAGAACTTGCAGCTGAGTTTGCAATATGGACTGTTCCAGCACTGTTTGGTATAGGAATTTTAGGTGGGGTTATATTCGCAATTCCTTTTGTGTTAATTTCACGTATGTGCACGTTTCCGCCATGTAGACCGATTTTATTTGCTTCGTTTTGGACGTTTGTTTTGTGGTTGAGAGAATGGTTTTTGACGGGATTCCCTTGGAACCCTGTGGCTAATATTTTTATGCCGTTTCCAGTAATTGCAAATTCTATGTCGTTGTGGGGGGCATTGGGGCTTTCTTTTATAACAATAGGATTAGTGGCGGCCGTCGTAGAATTGCTGACTAATTATAAGTCAAAACTTTCTTGGGCGGTGTTCTTTATCTTCTGTTTCTTATTTGCTTTGGGTGCGTTTGTTGGTTATAAAAATATCCAAGCTGCGCATTTACAATCAGATAATAATTATGTTATTCGTATCGTGCAGCCGGCAGAAAGCGCCGTACAGAAAGCTACTCATTCAAGACAAGAGGCTTTGAGAAATGCTGAAATTAATATAAGAAACTTGGTTGAACTTGCATCTGCACCAGGTGATTTTGATTTGTTGGTATTTCCAGAAACATCATATCCTTTTGTTGTTTTAGATGGCGATAGTATGCCGATTGCGGAATACCTGAATAAACCTGTTATAATAGGGGCGCAATATTATTCTGCTGGTAAGATGTTTAACTCTATGGTTATTGCTGATGATTCAGGAAAAATAAATAAGATTTACAGTAAATCGCATTTAGTACCTTTTGGCGAATACAGACCGTTAGGTGATATTATCCCGACACCTGGGCAACTGTCTAAGGGGGCAGGGGCGGAACTTATGAGCTTAAATTTAAATACAGGTTCGTTCGCTTTTGCACCGGCCATTTGTTATGAAATTATTTTTTCTGATTCCTTGATTCCAAGTCAGCGGAACCCAGATATGATTATAAATATAACTAATGATACTTGGTTTGGTAATACACCTGGAACTTATCAGCATCTTGATATGGTTCGCAGATATGCAATAGAATCAGGTATGCCGATTGTGCGGGCCAATTATTCAGGTATAAGTGCTTTTATTTCGTCTGACGGGGAAATTATATCTTACTTATCTGTTGGACAGGCTGGTTGTTTGGATGGATTTGTCTGGGGGGCGCATAATACTGTATATAGGACTATCGGACGTGATGGGTGGATGATTATAATTTTATTGTTTTCTATATTTTTATGTGTGCCTTTGGGAAAGTTTAATAAGTTAAAATAATACCAGAAAACCGCTATATAGCGGTTTTTTTATTTTGTATTTCTTTTAAAATCCATATACGTATTGCAGATGATAAATTTGTGTCTGGGTTACGTGCAGAATCTATTTCTGATATTATTGATGCAACAGAACATTTCTTTTCGTTCGCAAGTTCATGCAGGCAATCTATGAATTCTTTTTCTAATGATATACTTGTTTGATGGCCAGATAAAGATACTGATAGTTTTTTCATGTTTAGTTTTTTCCTGCAATTAAACAATCTGTTAATGCTCTGTAACAATCATCATACTTTTTTAATGGGTTTAATGTCAGATTGTTCAGCATAAAACATGTGCCAAAGCAATCAAACGCAAAAAAGAATAAATCGTTGCGACCGAATATCGTTTTTCCACGCATGTTTTTATTAAAATCTTTGTTTACTTTTAATAAATCTGGAACAGGGAATTTACCGTCTACAGAAAATTCGCTTGGACCAAATATATAACCGTTACCAAGATTTATTCCGCCTGTTTTTTGATATAAATTTATCATAAATTCAGGCAGCATTGCAGATTGATTTTGTTGCAATTTGGTGTTTGCTAAATTTATTGATTGACCAGATGAAGCAGGGGCAAAAGTTGCACCGTTTTTTTTCATTTCAAGTAAGAATTCTTCTTGGGTCATTTTTGTTTCTCTTATTCCATGCCACGATTTTGTGAAAGTTGTGCGGCCAGCTGGGACAGTCTGTCAGACGTTGCGTTACCACCATCCCCGCCAGATGCTGTGTGTGCAGAAATATATATCTTTTTTGTAGGGTTAGGTAACCATATTGTTTGACTGCCTGCTTGGTCCGCAATAAATTTGTCTAATCTGTAAGAATTAGGAAATGTCCAACACATAAACATATTATCTGGACTTATTTCGCCACCATAAAGTAAAGGTATTCTAAATCTTATTGACAAGTTTGTAGGTATCTTTTTGCCCATAATTAAATTCATAAAGTCGTCTTGAGACAAATTCATAAAAGCAAGTTCTTCTATTGAATCTGTTAAAGATAAGGCGAATTCATGACATGCTTTTTTATATTTTATAAACCAATCAGAAGACAAGCTGGCTTTTTGGGGCGTTATGTTTATTAATGGCAAATCGTCCATTTTTAATTCAGATAATTTTTGCTCAGCTGCTTCTTTTGTTAATTGCATCAAATTTTACCTATATAGTTTATTACTGTATCAATATATTCTGAATATGCATCAAAATTATCTTTCTCTTCTTCTGGCAGCGTTGGATTCTTTCGCGTTTCCATGTATTCTTTTAACTGCGTTATAGAATTAAACATTAATATGTTTTGAAATTCTGCCGTTGCTTCATCTGGTGCAAAAAGAACAAAACCATTTATATTTATGTATATATCATCCAACGTGTCAGAAAATACTTGTGATAGTTTATCTATCATTGCTCTTAATTCTGTCGTTTTTATTCCAACGGCCCCAATCCAGAGCACTTCGTCAGAACCAATTGCCAGTAATGCGGTTTTTATGCCGTTTATTATAGGGTTCTTTTTTACTGTATAGCCAGCAGATGCAAATATTTCTTGTATTTCTGGATATTCCTTGGCTACTGGTTTTGGTTGGTTGTTAAAAGTGTTGTTTGTCGGTTGTTTGTTGATTACAGGTGTCGACATATTGCTTGCTATCGGTAAATTTAACCTAGGTGGTCTGACTGTTATATGCTGTGGAACACTTGGGGCGGTTGGGACTGTTTTTTGTATTTCAGCGCTTTTAGTTACATCCAGTGTAGATGCGTCTGTTTGTGTGTTTTTTTCTGGTTGTGATGTTTGAACAGGTTTATTGTTTGATATTCGTACTATTGGTAGTCTAATTTTTCTTAATCTTGGACGTATAAGAACGTATAAGCCTAGGATTGCAACAAATACCGTTATTACAAAAGATACATAAAACATAGAATTTATAGGTGTTTTTGCTGCCTGCAAATAAGAAACGTATTCCCAGTGTTTTACGGATAATATATTAAAACCAAATATTGTGTTAAACCAAAAGCTTGCCCCCAGCGTTACAGCTAGTAACCATAAGGTTCCAAGTAATATGTTATCAATTCTTATTTTCATTTGTCTTTGATTATATCATATTTATGATAAAGTAAAAAGAGTTATGATAAACGTGGATAATATTCTTGATGAAAACTCTTATAAGCTGGCATTGTGGTGTAATGCCGAATCGGATTCAACTGATTTGGCTTATGTTGCAAATCAAGCTGTAACAGAACATTTTGATGCGGTGTCTGTCGTTTCGTCGGCTGTTTCTGTATTATGGCCTTGGCTGGAAGGTAAATGTGTAGATATATTTTCTAGGTTTTATTTAAGCGAAAAGTCAAAATCTGATGATGTAATATCTGAATTAACATCAAATATAAATTATGTTTTTAAACAGGGTGCTGATGGGGTACAAATTTTTATCAGGTTATCTGATTTAAGTAATTTTGTTTCTAAGTTATATATTATTAGAGATGATTTGTTTTTTAATAAAAGTTTGTATATTGGCTTAGATATTTCAGATGTGGACGCATTCGATTGGAAAAATGTTTTTGATGCTTTGCGTAAAATTCGTGCGTCTGGTTTGTTGCTGGCTTTACCAGTAGACAAGGGTGATAAATCTGATTTTATAGGAAGACTATATGCGGCGCTTGATGCATGGAATCCTGAGCTTGATTGTGATTTGCATTTTGCTTTTGGAAGAAATTTTTTAAGAATAGAACAGGCGTATAGATTGGTCGAAACTATGCGGCCAAAGTTATTAGATAAAATAAAATTTTTTGTGAATGTTTAATTTTTTATAACTAAATACTTTGGCGCGATTGTTCCAGCTTTGTTCTTTTCTTGGTATCTGGTATGAATAGTCGCAATGTCTGGCGTGCTAAATTTTAAGTTCGTCTTTTGCAGCTCTTGTTGAATCCAATCAAAATATTCCCAATGGTCTGTGCCGATTATTATCTCGCCCGAATTGGTCAAGTGGTTAGATAAAAGTTTTAAAAATTCTGCATTTAAAAGTCTACGTTTTTCGTGCTTTGCCTTTGGCCATGGGTCAGGGTGAAGAACCCAAATTTGTTCGAATTTCGAATCGGTGTTACGTAATAAGTCACGAACGTCGTCTGCAAAAATCCTGATGTTTTTATATTCTGATAGAACTTCGTTGGTTGTTATGTTTGTAATTGCAGACAATAAAGACGCGACGCCATTCATAAAAGGCTCTGCACCAACTATAATTTTTTCTGGGTTTTGATTTGCAAGTTCTCTTAAATGCTCGCCACTGCCAAAGCCTATTTCAAGTATTTTTACCGTGTTATCCGATTCGTTTAACGGGGATATTTTGGGTAAAATATTATCAATCAGCCATTGTTGGCGTGCAGATATCTTTTTGCCGTGTCGGCGACCAAATGTTCTTATTTCTTGTTTTTCCATATATTTAGTATAAAATTTGAAAAATAAGAAAACAAGGAAATATAAATGGTAGAGTTTCCAAAAATAATTAATTGTGACGGTTTTAATCTTGAAAAGGTGGAACCTTCGTTTGATGTTGCAAAACATTTGTTTGGAATAATTAATGCACAGCGTGATTATTTGGGAAAATGGCTTATATGGGTAGAAGCATCAAAAAAGCCAGAAGATATGTATGACCATTTAAATAAAGCGTCTAAAACTAATAATGGCAGCTATTATATCGTAATTAACGGCGAAATTATTGGTAGTGTAGGACTTGGAATTATATCAGAAACACATAAAATAGCAGAAATTGGCTATTGGTTGTCTAAAGATTATACAGGTCGTGGTATTATGACCAAGGCGGTTAAGGCATTAAGTGATTTTGCTTTTGATGTGTTAAAATTTGATAGAATAGAAATTCTTGTGGATACAGAGAATCTTGCGTCACAGGCTGTCGCAGAAAGGGCAGGCTTTGAAAAAGAAAGTGTTGCAAAGCATTCTTTTATACTGCATGGTCAGTCTCGTGACAATATAGTTTTTGTGAAATTTAGAAAGGGTTTGTAAAATGCGTAATGGTTTAAGTAAAGATTTAATAGCGCGTATACTTGGTGCGCAACCTAAATATACTTTGGCAGAGTTGGAAGAAAAATATCCAGCTCGTTCTTTGCCGGATGGGGCATTCGTTACGCGATTTGCACCAAGCCCTACGGGGTATATGCACATTGGTGGTTTATATCAAGCCTTGGTTGATTGTAAGTTGGCTCAACAATCAGGCGGCGTTTTTATGTTGCGTATAGAAGATACTGATACCAAGCGCGAAGTCGCAGATGCCGTAAAAATTATCGAAGATTCTATGCACAGATTTGGCTTGAAATATAATAATGATGAAAAATACGGCCCTTATTATCAGTCTAAACGTAAAGATATTTATCATAGTGTTGTGGCTGATTTGTTGGCGCGTGGTTTGGCATATCCTTGCTTTTTGACGGCAGATGACATGGAAAAAATTCGTGAAAATCAAAAAGCTGCTGGTTTCGCAACTGGAATTTATGGTGAGTTTGCGCGTGATAGAGATTTAACGGAAGAAGAAATTATTACACGCCTTGATAATGGTGAAGTGCCTTCAATTCGTTTGTATTCAACTGGTAATCCAGAAAATAGAATCTTTTGTAAAGATGCTGTTCGTGGTTCAATCGGATTCCCAGAAAATAATGAAGATATTGTTTTGATAAAATCAAACGATGGTTTGCCTACATATCATTTTGCGCATTTGTGTGACGACCATTTTATGCGTACAACACATGTTGTTCGTGGTGAAGAATGGTTGCCATCATTTCCGCTGCATATACAATTGTTCCGTATGATGGGCTGGATGCCACCAATGTATATTCATACTTCAACAATAGATAAAATAGACGCTGAAACTGGAAAACAAAGAAAACTTTCAAAGCGTCATGATCCAGAAGCGAACGTTGCTTTCTTCTTGCAAGACGGTTGGCCAACTGAGGCTGTATTAGAATATCTTGGTAATATCGCTGCATCTGGTTATGAAGAAGCAAAGTCTAAAGGGCAGGTAAAATCTATTTGGGATTATGAAATGAAACCGAAGAAAATACCTATGTCCGGTGCGTTGTTTGATATGAAGAAATTGGAATGGTGGGCGAAAGAATTTATTGCGTCTTTGTCTGTTGATGAATTAGTAAAGCGTGTACGTAATTGGGCGGAAGAGTATGATGTACAGTGGACAGCACGAATCGCTGATAATCCAGAGTATTTAAAAAATATTTTGGCGATAGAACGTGATAATCCAAAGCGCATTCGTAAAGACTTTATAACTTGGAAACAAACATTACAGGAAGTATCTTATTTTTGGGATGACTTGTTCGTTCCTAATAAGGAATATGAATTTAATAAAGATGCTTTGGCTGCTTTCTTAGATTCTTTTGATGTTTGTGATGATAAGGATTCTTGGTGGAATAAAATTGTTTCCGTTGCCACAGATAAAGGTATAAAAAATGGCGAAGTTGCTATGAATTTACGCGTCGCATTAACAGGCAGAACGAATACACCTGATTTGTATTCTATTATGCAGGTTATGGGCGGAGATAAAGTAATAGGACGTGTAAAGGATGTGTTAAAATGACTAAAACAGGAAAAGCAGTTCGTAGAAAGCTTAAAGAAGTAAAACACAATCCAAGAAGTAATCGATTGTTGAGAATTTTGCGTGCAACAGGTTTGTTCCGCTGGGAACGTCCAAGCACGAAATCAGAAGAAGTGCTGAATATTCTGACTCATGGTATCGGAATAGGGCTTGCGATTGCTGGGTTGACTTTGTTGGTTGTTTTTGCGGCAATTTATGGAAATGCTTGGTCTGTTGTTTCATGTGCAATCTTTGGCGTAACAATGTTTACGTTGTATTTTGGTTCTACTATGTGCCATGCGACAATTGGTAAAAAAAGTGAATGTTTTTTTGAAGTATGGGACAGTGTTGCTATATATGCCTTGATAGCTGGTACGTATACACCTTTTTTGCTGGTTAATTTGAGGGGGGCGCTGGGGTGGACTGTATTCGGAATCCTTTGGGCAGTTGTTATTTTTGGCTCTGTTATGAAAATGCGCAGCCCAAAACAACAACCTAAATGGATGGTTGTTTTGTATTTAATTATGGGATGGACTTTATTGTTTATATTGCCAGCTATGTTACGCAATATACCTGAAAGAGGGTTGTGGTTCATTTTGGCTGGTGGTTTGTCTTATTCTGTTGGGGTTATATTTTATGTTTGGAGAAAAATGAAGTACTCTCATGTTGTATGGCACTTGTTCGTTATAGGTGGCAGTGTGTGTTTCTTTTTCGCTGTGTTGTTCGGTTGTATTTTAGATTATGTACCAGTTATATAAAATTTGACTTTTTTATATAAAAAGTACTATAATTGCCAAGATGATTAAATATTTTATTACTTTTACAACTACAACAACAACCCCTTTGGGGGTGTAGATTCTATTTGCGGTTTTGACCGCGCAGTGTAATAATCAATCTAAATATTCAATAAAGTAAAATTATATAAAATTAAAGGTTTTTATTATGTCTTATCCAATTGAAACGATTCGTCATTCTTTGGCACACGTTATGGCTGCTGCCGTACAGAAATTGTATCCAGATGTTAAATTTGCAGGTGGTCCCGCAATTGAAAACGGGTTCTATTATGATTTTGATACAGAACACCGTTTCTCAGAAGAAGATTTTGCAAAAATAGAAAAAGAAATGCGCGATTTAATAAAATCTAATGGAAAGTTTGAACAGCGCTATGTAGATTTAAATGAAGCAAAAGAAATTTTTGCAGAGCAACCTTATAAAATGGAATGGTTGAACGACTATGATGCCGCAGGCGAGGCTTTGTCTGTTTATAAATTCCGCGATTTTGTTGATTTATGTCGTGGACCTCACGTTGAAAGTTCTAAAGATTTGCCACGTGACGGATTTAAAATCCGTAATGTCGCAGGGGCTTATTGGAAGGGTGATTCTAAGAATAAAATGTTGCAGCGTATTTATGTAGATGCGTTTGCAAGCAAGGAAGAGTTAGATGAATTCTTGAAAATGCAGGAAGAGGCCGCATTGCGTGATAATCGTAAACTTGGTAAAGAAATGGATTTGTTCCATTTTGAACCTGATTATGCACCTGGGGCTGTCTTTTGGCACGATAAGGGATATAAAATTTATCGCAGATTGATAGATTATATACGTAGTCGTCAAGAAAAGGCAGGTTATTTAGAAATTTCTACGCCTTCCGTTATGGACCGTTCTTTGTGGGAACGCAGTGGTCACTGGGCAAAATATGGTGAACATAATTATTCTGGTAAAACGCAAGACGGTAAAACTTTCTGCGTAAAGCCGATGTCTTGTCCTGGTGGAATGCTGGTGTTCGGGCAGGGTATTAAGTCTTACAAAGATTTGCCTATGTATTTGGCAGAATTTGGTAAGGTAAATCGTTATGAAGCAGCAGGTGGTTTGTCTGGGTTGATGCGCGTTCGTGAATTTACGCAAGACGATGCTCACATTTTCTGCACGGAAGAACAGTTGGAAGAAGAAGTTGTTAAGATTCTGCGCTTTATTAAAGATATTTATGGCAAGTTTGGTTTCGATAAAATTTCTATGAAACTTGCAACGCGTAAAGAATCTGAATTCCGTATCGGGTCAGATGAAATTTGGGACAAGGCCGAAGGCGCTTTGAAACATGCATTGGATGCGAACGGTATAGAATATGAAATTGCAGAAGGTGATGCTGCATTCTATGGACCAAAAATTGATAACTATTTGAAAGATGCTTTGGGACGCACTTGGCAGTGTGGTACGGTTCAATTAGACATGAACTTGCCAGAACGTTTTGACTTGTCATACATTGGTGAAGATGGTGAAAAACATCGTCCAATTATGTTGCATCGCGCAATGCTTGGTTCTATAGAACGCTTTATGGGAATTCTGTTAGGATCAACGGGTGGAAATCTGCCTTTATGGCTGTCTCCAGAACCGGTGGTTGTAACGCCAATTTCTGAAAAGTATAAAGACTATGCGTTAGAAATAGTTGATGAATTGCGTGATGCGGGTGTTTATTGTCGTGCAGATTTACGCGATGAAAAAGTTAACTATAAGATTCGTGAATTGTCTTTGGCAAAAACGCCTATCATTGCAGTTGTCGGTGAAAAGGAAGCGGCAGAAAAAACAGTTACGCTTCGTAAACTGGGCGTAGAAAAACAAGAAGTTATGCCGTTGGCTGACTTTGTAGAACAGATGAAAAACTCTGTAAAAATGCCTAAATAATAACAAACTCAGGGCGCATAAGTTTTTATGCGCCTTGAATGAATAAGAAAGGAAAGAGTTTATGAAAAAGGTTTTTCTTTTATTATTAATTGCTGTTGTTCCGGTTGTGTTGTCTGCATGTGCTAAAAAATGCGAAACAGAACCTATTGTTGAACAAAATCATAAATTAATAGTTCCTCCAAATTTTGGGCAAATGCCTAAATAAACGGATTTTTTTGTTAGATATTCTTTGTTATATGACTTTTTTATGGTATAATATGACAAAATAACAATGGGAGAATCCTGATGAATAATGATGATAATTTGGATTTATTAGATTTAAACGACGATACAGAATCTATGGATAATTTACCAGATGCTGCACCTTTTGCGGCGCCTCGTCCTAAGAAACCATGGCTTTTGTTGGGTTTGGGATTGTTGGTCATAGTTTTGGCAACTTACATCATTATTCGCGCAATTGGTGGTGATTCTTCTTCTTCTATGGAAGTAGATTTGGATGCGCCTGCTGTAATTGTTGATGGTGAAGGGGCAGAGGTACCGGTAAACGTTGGTGCTGAAAGTATGCCTGTAAATGTTGTTGAGGTGCCACAACAGAAACCACAGCCGGTAAAAGTTCCTGTTGTAGAAAAGCAACCTGTAAAAGTTGTTGAAAAGCAAGCTCCTGTTGTTAAGAAAGAACCTGTCCAGGAAAAGCTTGGTACGCCTGTTCGTGTCGTTGAAGACAGAAAAGACGTTACTTTTAATCCTGAAAAACCAGTTGTAAAAACGGAAGCACCTAAAAAAGTAACAAAAAGTGCGACTACGCAACAGGCGAAGGTTACAAAAAAGACCAGTGTGAAAAAATCACAGAACATTGCTAAAAAGGCAAATTGGTATGTTCAGTTTGGTTCTTATAGCACGAGAGCTGCCGCAGAAAAAGCTCAAAGTCAAATTCAATCTGCACACAAGAATTTGTTCGCTGGAAAGCAGTTTGTTATATTGGCAGCCGTTTTACCAAATGGAACAACTACATACAGACTTCGTATAGCGTTTGATTCTTCAAACGAAGCAAATGGTTTTTGCCGTAACGCAAAGTCAGATGGTTTGGATTGTTATGTAGCAAAATAATGTAAATATTGTGGAGTTATGATATGTTTGGACGTTTTGGTTGGGCAGAAATATTAGTCATTGTCGTATTGGTATTGATTCTGTTTGGACATAATAAAATACCAGGTATGATGAAAAATTTGGCGGATGGGATAAACGTTTTTAAGAAAGAAATTAAGAACGTTGATGGTCAGAAAAAACAGACTGAAAAAAATGTTAAGAAGTCCGATGCTAAGACTAAGAAGTCTGTAAAAAAAAGTAAAAGCTAAAAAAACAGTTAAATAAAAAAACGCCTTTTTAGGCGTTTTTTATTTTTCATATTTTATTTTCTTTTTTCGTATTCTTCTTGTTCTTCAACAGTCATTGTTGCAAGTGGTCTGGCAAGCATACGAGATAAACCAATTTCTTCGCCAGATACTACACTGTAACCATATGTACCATTTTCTATTCTTTCCAACGCACTATTTATCTTTTTTAATAAATTATTGTCACGTTCGGACATACGTAAATTCATAGTGATTTCTTGTTCAAATACTGCGTTGTCTGAATCATCACCAACACCAGCGCTTTCTGTTTTGTCTGCCAGTCTTACAGCGTTAAGAACAGAATCGCTGTCATGAGTCAATTCTTCTTTTTGTGCATTTAATAATTGATAAAAATATGCCAACTGTTCCGGACACATATAAGGTTCTGATTTCTTTGGAACGTATTTTGGTGGTAATTCTATATTTTTATAATTTTTATCTGACATCTTTTTAACCCTTCAATTCATTAACCCACTGTGTTAATGTTTCTTCGTCCATTAACCCTGTACGAGCTTCGATTAATTCTCCGTTACGAAATGCTAAAACACTTGGAATGCTGCGAATGCCGTATTTTGCAGGAGTTCTTCTATTTGTTTCATCAATTTCGAATTTTACAAATTTTACGTCAGTAAGTTTATCTGAGGCAGACTCGAATATAGGGCCAAACATTCTGCATGGACCGCACCAAGATGCCCAGAAATCTACCAATGTTATGCCTGTACCAATGAATGATTCAAAGTTTGCATCATTTGCATGTTCTAAAGCCATCTTTTTCTCCTTCTTTTATTGATATTTCACACGAGTGTATTATAATCAGACCAAAATGCAAGAGAAAACATAAAATGAATAAAATCATATACTTAGATGCAGCTGCGAGTGCTTTAAAGCCAGATTCTGTTATAAACGCGCAATTAGATTTTTTGAAAAACAAGTATGCAAATGCTGGACGTGGCATTTGTGCAAGGGCTGCCGATGTTGATGGCATCTTAAAAAATGCACGAAAAAGGGTTGCCGATTTCATATCTGCAGAAAAAGCAGAACAAATAATTTTTACTTCTGGTACAACTGATGGTTTAAATAGAATTGTTAACTTATTAAGAATTAATGGGAAAATAAAAAATGGGACTGTTGTTGCAGTTTCTGATTTAGATCACCATAGTGCTAGATTACCTTGGTATAATGTTCCTGACGTAAATTTAATTACGATGCCTTTAAATCAGAATATGAATTTTGATTTATCTAGGATACCTTATGCGGATATATTTGTTATAACTGCTATGTCTAATGTAATTGGTATGCCAGAAGATGTTAAAGAGATAATTAAAATTGCTAAGCAAAAAAATCCTGGGGCAATAACCATTGTTGATGCGGCGCAGTATGTGGTTCATCAGAAGATTGATGCGACAGATTGGGGTGCTGATTTTATATGTTTTTCAGGACACAAAATAGGAACAGATACTGGCCTTGGGGTAATGTACATTAAAAATTCCGATGATTTTATGCCGGATAAACTTGGTGGCGGAATGGTAAGCAAAGTTTTGCCAGAGAAGGAATTATTGTTAAATGATTCTCCTTATAAATTTGAAGCGGGAACTTTGCCGTTAACTCAAATTTCTGGAATCGAGTCCGCAATTGATTATTTAGAAAGTAATAGACCTGATTTGAACTTAATAAAATATTTATATGATAGGTTGTCAAAAAATCCGAAAATAAAAATTATATCTCCAAGAGATTCTTCTTTGCTGACTTTTATTGTCAAAGATATGCATGTTATTGATTTTGGAGCATTGATTGGTGCAAAAGGGGTTTGTTTGCGTGTTGGTAATATGTGTGCTACTTGGATTCATAAATTGCTGGGAATGCAGGGGTCAATCAGAATATCTGTTGGTTCTTGGAATACTATGGATGAAATGGTCGCTGTTGCTGATATAATAGAAAGTATAGTGAAATAAGATGGAACCAAATAAAGAAGATATTATCGCTGTTTTAAAAAATATATATGACCCTGAAATTCCAGTTAATATATGGGACTTGGGGCTGATTTATAATATTTCTATAAATGATAAAGAAATTTTAATATCAATGACTTTTACAAGCCCAACTTGTCCTATGATGGAGGATTTGTTGGAACAGGTACGTTCTAATGTAGAAATGATTGCTAATGGAAGAATTGTGAAAGTTGAACTTGTTTGGGACCCCCCTTGGGATTTATCTAGGATGTCTGAGGCAGCTAGGTTGGACTTGGATTTAACAGAGCAGGGGTGGTAATTATGAACTATGCAGAAATGAAAAGTGCATTGGATGTTGTGTCTGACCCCGTTGATAAATTAGAATTGGTTATGGACTTTGGAAGGCTTTTACCAAGTGTTCCAGATGCTGCTGTTTGTCATGAAATTTTAGGTTGTTCTTCGTACGCTGAAATTTGCATAAGTGGTAATAATTTTTATGGGCGTGCCGATTCGGCTTTGGTTCGTGGAATCGTTGCCATAATAACAGCAATGGTTGATGGAAAAACAGCTGATGAAATAAAAAAAATGGACTTAGATTCAGAATTTGCGTCTTTAAAACTTAACCTTGGAACAGGAAGGCTTGGGGGTGTAAATTCTATGATTCGTTTTTTGAAAAATTTATGATAAACTTTAGTAAAAGTTTCTTATAGGTGGAGCGGATATGAGCGAAGACGAAAAAATGTTTCAAATAGGTTTATGGGCATGCGTTTTGGTCTCGGTATTGGCGGCCGTTTTACAGGTTTGTTATAGAACGCAAAATCGCGCCAGAAATAGAATTCGTTCAGAAATAGTTCGTACTCAACAAGAAATCGCGGTTGCTCAGGCTAATTTTGCTTCTTATGTAAGACCCGAAATATTAAGAAATCTTGTGGTAAGTGTCGCACCAAAATCAGAAGTAATTAGCTTTCATAAATCTGTGTCCATAAACGATTTGCCTGATAGAGAAGAAGAAAAACAATAAATGTTTGAAGTAGGAAAGGATATTTTTAAACATGGTTTTAATGGCGTAGTTGCAGATGTTTCTGCACGTCGTAGATTGCGCTTTGTTTATTCTTTGTTCGTTATTGCTTTCCTTATTTTTATAGTTAGAACCTTGTGGTTGGGTATACAAGGAACAGACAGGTCTAGGTTGGCAGGTGCAGATGGTGCTTGGACTGCGCAACGTGCGGATATTATTGATAGAAATGGTGATATCTTGGCTAAAAATGTTATGTCTGGGCATATAACTTTAAGACCTCCTTATGTAAAGGACAGAGATAAAGTCGCGGCTGTAATACATCAAGCGTTGCCTTATCAATATTCTTTGAATGACGCGTTGAAATTGGTTAATTCTTCTAGAAAGTTTATATACATAAAGAAGTATGCAAGTGATGCACAACGTGAAATTGTTACAAAAGCAAAACTGCAGGGGTTAGAAATTGAACCTGTGCAGACAAGAAGATATCCAAAGCGTAGATTATTTTCTCATATTGTCGGGTTCGTTGGAAATGATGGACACGGTTTGGAAGGGGTAGAGCGTATTTATGATGATTATCTTACAGAAAACAGAGATCCGTTGCAGTTGTCGTTAGATGCAAGAATACAGTCTGTGTTTTATGAGCAGTTATCTTTTGCTATGCAGAAATACCAAGCAAAATCTGCCATGGGTTTATTGATGAATTCAAGAACCGGTGAAATGATTGCTATGGTTTCTTTGCCAGATTTTGATCCAGAAAATCTAAGCCTGGATCCTGCGTCGAATCGTTTGTTTAAGCCGTTACGCGGTGTGTTTGAAATGGGGTCTATATTTAAAGTATTTAATACTGCCATGGCTATGGAAAATGGTATAAATAAAGAATATTATATAGCTGAAGCTTTTAAAATACCTGACAAGTTTGGAAGAACTGCTGCAAGAATAGGTGACGTTAGCAGCTTTAAACCACCGCGTCCTAATCTTACTGTTGAAGAAATTATGTTGCATTCATGTAATGCTGGAAGTGCACAGATTGCATTAGATTTACCTGATGGTACGCAGCAAGAGTTCTTTCACAGAATACATTTAGACGAATCGTTAAAATTAGATTTTGGTAAAACAGAAAAGCCACTTATGCCGATTAAATGGGGACCTGTTGAGAGAGCTACTGTATCTTTCGGACATGGTATATCTGTTACTCCTATGCATCTGTTATTGGCAGTGAATTCTATGACTAATGGCGGAATATATATATATCCTACAATACAAAAACGTAACGTCGGCGTTGTACGCGGTGAACGTGTTCTGTCAGATGAGATTTCAGAACGTTTGCGTGGTGTTATGTTAAGAATTGCTGAAGAAACCAGCGGTAAAAAGGCTCGAATCGCAGGTATACAAATCGGTGGAAAAACTGCAACTGCAGAGAAATATGTAAATGGACGAGTTGACCACAGAAAAAATTTAACGGCGTTTGCGGGTATCTTCCCAGTTGCCGCACCACAGTATACAATACTTGTTATTTTAGATGAACCAAAGGGAACGAAAGAGTCTTTTGGTCTTAGAACAGCTGCATGGAATGCCGTTCCTACTGCGGGAAAAATTCTTGATAGTATACTGCCGTTGCTATTTGAATGATTTTCGATTATAATTATCTACGATAATAAAAAAGAGTAAAGCGTGAGAAATATTGTAGATAAGTCCATGTTGGGTAAAACATGGACGGTGGCGACGTATACAGGTGAAGAAGATAGTTTATGCCAGACAGATAATTTTTTAGAAAGAATTCTCGCAAGTCGCGGAATATCAGATAAGGCGATGGCAGAGAAGTTTTTGAATCCAAGTATAAAAGATTATATGCCTGATCCATCTGTTTTAACTGATTTAGATAAAGCCGTTTCGATAATAGCTGATGCTATTTTGGCAGGACAGAAAATTGCTGTTTATGGTGATTATGATGTAGACGGAATTACCGCAACTGCTGTATTTGTTAAATATTTAAAAGCTTTGGGTGTCGATGTTATATGGCATTTGCCAACCCGTGAAGGTGAGGGTTATGGTTTAAATGTATCAGCAATAGACGAAATAGCGGCATCTGGTGCAAAACTTTTAATCACTGTTGATTGTGGTATAAGCGGTATAAAAGAAGTTGAGCATGCAAGGGCTTTGGGAATAAAGGTTGTTGTTACAGATCATCATTCTCCTGACAATATTTTGCCTGATGCTGATGCGGTTATAAATCCAAAGAGAGCCGATGATACTTCTGAATTAAATTATATGGCAGGTGTTGGTGTTGCTTTTTTGACTTTGGTCGGGTTAAGAAGAGAATTAAAAAATCGTGACTTAAATCCTGATTTGCAAGAGCGTTTGGAAAATACAAACCTGATGAACTTCTTAGATTTGGTTGCGCTGGGGACTATATGCGATACTATGCCTTTGATTGGATTGAACAGGGCTTTCGTTGCAACGGGACTTAAGGTTTTAGGGTTGCGTAATAATTTGGGCTTGCGTGTATTAATGCAGGTGGCTGGAATTAAGAAACCTTCTGTATATGCAGCGGGGTTTGCGTTGGGACCTCGTTTGAATGCGGCTGGCAGGCTTGATTCTGCGGCACCAGCATTAGATTTATTACTGACAGATAATCCTTTGATTGCAAATGATTTAGCGCAACGTTTGCATACGATGAATCAAGAAAGAATTGATATTCAGAATGCAATTATGATAAATGCCGTTGATTTGGCTCAAAAGTGTTGTGACAGTGGGCATTGCAGTTTGTTCGTTTGTGGTGATAATTGGCATGGCGGCGTAATGGGAATTATAGCCGGAAGATTGAAAGATAAATATAATTTACCATCATGTGTTGCAACAAGAAGTGATGGTGTTATTAATGGGTCTGGAAGATCTATACCTGGTGTTGATTTAGGTAAGATAATTCATGACGCTTTGGCTGCAGGCGTTATTACAGAAGGTGGCGGGCATGCCGCGGCTGCAGGATTTTCTTTGCCGGCAGAAAAAGAAAAAGATTTTTGTGCGTTTTTAGAACAGGCTGTGAAAGCTCAGCTGAATGGTGAAATGCCTCATCAAGAGGTTTTGGTTGATGCTGAAATAGATGCCGGCAGTGCAGATATGAAACTTGTTAACAAAATGTCTGCGTTGGAACCGTTCGGGCAGGGGAATCCAGAACCGACGCTTGTTTTATATGGTGGGGTTTTAAAATATGCAAGTGTAATGGGAAAGGGAAATCATTTGCGTGGTGTGGTTACAACAAGTAATGGAAATCAATTATCCTTCGTAGGATTTAACTTGGTTGGCACACCAGTGGGGGATTTTTTGCTGGACGATGCCAATGTAAACACTAAAATAATGATGTTGGGTAAATTAAAAGAAAACGAATATAACGGACGCGTAAGCGCACAGTTCTTCTTGGAAGATATTGCAATATAAACGGCTTTATTATGAATGATAAATTGAATGTTTTTATAGAAAAAATAAAAAAAGCAAAGTCTATTGCTGTTGCTGGACATAAAAATCCAGATGGTGATTCTTTGGCGTCTGTGCTGGCGCTTGCCCGTTTGATAGAGTTAAATTTTAATAAAAAGGCAATTTGTGTATACGATGGTAATATACCGGATTTTTTAGATAATGTTCCGCATAGAAAAGAAATGACTTATTTCCAACGTGTAGATTTAAACAAGAAATTTGATTTGGCAATTTTATTGGATTATGGGGCAGAAAATAATATCGGTGGTTTTAAACATATATTGGAAAGGTCTGATTTCGTTGTAGAGGTTGATCATCATAAAAATGAAAAGACTGTTGCTGATTTATGCTTGAATGATGAAAAGGCGTCTTCTGTTGGTGAAATTATTTACAGATTTATAAATAAGTTAAAGTGGAAAACAGATTCTGATGTGCTTGATTTATTGACTGTATCAATTCTTACGGATACTGGTAATTTTAAATATGCGCGTAGTGGTAAAGTTTTAAGAATCATGGCCACGCTGGTCGATATGGGGGTGAATATAGAAAATATATCTAATTCACTTAATAATAAGCCTAAAAAAACTGTTATGACAGAGGCGGCGGTTACGGCTAAAACGGAATTTTTCTATCATGATAGATTGGCTTTGGCTGTTGTTGATGAAAATGATTATAAAAACTTGGATGGACGTGGTGATATCATTTTAAATCTGCTGGGACAAATAAAGGGTGTGGAGTATATAGTACTGTTGAAAAGACAGCAGGAAAATAAGACTGGTGTATCATTACGCAGTAAATTAAAACCAATAGAACATATTGCTGCTGCGCTGGGGGGCGGTGGTCATCCATGTGCTGCTGGGGCGGTCGTTTATGATAAATTAGAAAACGTACGTGAAAAAGTTTTAGAGTTATTTAAGGGGGAGAAATGAAAAAGTTTTTTATAGCATTTTTTGCTTTGTTATTTAACAGCTTTGCTTATGCAGCTGTTGATGAAACTTTGGTTAATTCTGCTGAAAAATATTTAAACTCTATTACCGGATTAACTGGTGGGTTCGTGCAAACTGCAAATGGAAAAAGTGAACAAGGTGTTTTTTCAATGCTGCGCCCAGGAAGAGTTAGATTAGATTATGATAATATGCCGATACAGTTGATTTCTGACGGAAAGGATTTGTATTTCTTTGATAGTTCTTTGGATCAGATTACAACTGTTCCATTGACAAGTACTCCGGCTGGAATTTTGATAAGAAAGAATATAGATTTAAAAAATGCTGATATAAACGTATATGAAACGCAGAATGGTAAAAGTACATTTGCGTTAAAAATGAATTTGCGTGGTCAAGAAGGTTTAGGAAATATGACGGTGGTTTTTGATAAGAAACCTGTAAAGCTGAATTCTTGGACGGTTGTTGATGCAACAGGTGCAACGACGGATGTAGCATTTAATGATTTAAAAACTAAAACAAATTTTGGAAAAGATTTCTTCCAAATTCAAAGACACAAAACCGTAAGCACAAGTGGCGGGGATTCATTCTACGATTAATATGTTTGGAATAAGTTGGGCAGAATTTTTAGTGATATTGTTGGTCGGGGTTGTTGTAATTCCGGCAAGAATGTGGCCAGATGTCGCAAGATTTTTGGCGCAGGTAATAAATTTTGTCCGTAAGATTATATGGAAAATTTCTGACGCTTCGGAAAATATAAAGCAACAGATAGATTTAGAAAAACCTATTGATGATTTAATAAGAACAACAACAGACGATGTGTTGGCAGACTTTTCTACGCCACTGAAAAAAATAAAAAAAGAAAACAAAAAGAAAAATTCAAACAGTAAAAAACTGGGTAAAAATAAGAAAAATAAAAAATGAGAAAAATGACACTGGGACAGCATTTTGTAGAACTTAGACGCAGAATTCTGTGGGTGTTGTTTGTTTTCGTTTGTGCTGTTTGCTTGGGCTGGTACATATCTCCTGTGTTGCAATCTTTTTTAACAGAACCTTTATTAAATATCTGGCAGGATGGAAGTTTCCTTTATAGTGGTCTAACAGATGGATTGATGATTCGGTTTTCTTTATCTATTCTTTTTTCTTTATTCGTAACCACGCCATTTGCTTTGTGGCAGTTGTGGGCGTATATCGCACCAGGATTGCATAAAAACGAAAAGAATTTTATATGGCCGATATTAATATGTTCGCCTGTTTTGTTCTTATTGGGGGCAGGGTTTGCTTTTTATATCTTGTTGCCGTTTGTTTTTAATTTTTTTATAGAGCTTAATCAAAACGCACCTGTGCCGGCTGTGCTTTTACCCGTTGCGAAGGATTACTTAAGCTTTGCAATAGGTTTATTAAAAGTTTTTGGTCTGGCTTTCCAGTTGCCGTTGATTTTGGTTTTGTTGAATAGAATTGGAATTTTGCCGAAAGATAGCGCAATTAAAATGAGACGCTATGCAATCGTTTTAATAGTAGTTGTTGCTGCAGTCTTAACGCCACCTGATGTCGTTTCGCAAATATTATTGGCTGTGCCTATGTGGCTGTTATTTGAGTTAAGCATTTTATTTATGAAAAAAGATTGATTTTTTCAATGCCTCGATAGTTTATTTATATCGTTTTTTATGGTATAATTTTCGTGTGAAAAAATTTAGTTGTTATTTCGCAGGTATATTTATGCTGATGTTGGTCGCATGTGATTTGCAACCTAAGATTGTGTCTTTGCCTGATTCTGTCGGTGAATTTATATCTGCACGTTATCCTGCTTTGTTGGCAGATCCGGAAACGCAACCAGAAATTTATAATTCTGCCGCAATTGACTATGGGGTGTATGCTTCACCAAATCTTTATGGTTCTGTAGAAAGCTCGGATTATGTTGAATATGCAAGTGTTGATGACTATATTGTTCCGCCACAATATGAAAACTCTGTTTTGTATGGAGATGAACCTTACGCTGATACCAGTGTTGATTCTGGTGAACCTATAATTGCGCAAACTGATATTGCTGAAGATTATGTGGGTGAAGAATATTTACAGGTTCCTATGTATGGAGGAACAAAGACTGTTGTTACAGAATCAGAAATAATCGTTAAGCCCGGTGATACATTATATTCTTTGGCAAAAGAACATAATATGACAGTTGAAGATATCGCAAAAATAAACGGATTGTCAGAACCGTATGCGTTATCTGTTGGACAAAAACTGAAAATAAAATCAGAAAAAGAAACAACGGTTGTTCAAACGATAACAGTTCCAGAAAAAAAGTTATATACGAAAGTTCCTGAACAAACGAAAACAAGGGTTCAGTTGAAAGAAATTACCGTTGGAGCAGGGGATACTTTGTATTCTTTATCAAGAAAATATTCTGTTCCGGTAAATGACTTGGCCGTTATGAATGATTTATCTGCGCCATTTGTATTGTCCGTTGGTCAAAAAATAAAAGTTCCTAACTTAAGTGATGCGCCAGTAAAAACGGTTAGTGTGGCAGGTGATAAAAAAGTTGCAGGAGCTGCTTCAACTTCTATGGAATCATCGACCGTATCAACAGCATCAAAAAATCAGACTCAAACAAAAACGAATACAACACAAGCAAATAAAACCGTTGCGGCTAAGCCAAAACAGAAAATATCTTCTGATCCTACTAAGAAGTTGCCTCAAATAAGTGCTAGGTCATCGTCTAAATTTTCTTGGCCTGTTCGTGGTAAGATTATATCTAATTATGGAGCAAAGTCAGGCGGGCTGTTTAATGATGGTATAAATATATCTGCAAGTAGGGGAACTGCCGTAAAGGCGGCTGAGAATGGTGTTGTTGCTTATGCGGGTAATGAAGTAAAAGGTATGGGAAATCTTATCATAATACAGCATTCTGGTGGTTGGATGACTGTATATGCTCATATGGATAATATGATTGTAAGACGTGGTACAAAGGTATCTGTTGGACAGAAAATAGGTACTGTTGGTGCAACAGGAAAGGTTGATGAACCTCAGTTGCATTTTGAAATTCGTAAGGGAACAAAAGCATATAACCCGACTTCTTATTTGAAAAAATAATTTCATAAAAATAAAAAAACCGCGACAAGCGGTTTATTTTTGGTGGGCGCGCAGGGATTCGAACCCTGGACCCACTGATTAAGAGTCAGTTGCTCTACCAACTGAGCTACGCACCCGGGGTCCTTTTCAACTTCGTTGATTATAGACTTTTTTTACTTAATTGCAAGCTTTTATATATTTTTATTGTTTTCTCTTTATGAGCACAGGTATCCATACCTATGCAAACTTCTTTTTTACTTTGCTAGAATAGCTTCGTTGACATGAAGTTTTAAACAAAATTAAAAGGAGAGAAAATGAAAAAAATAGTAATATCAACGTTGGCTGTTTTGATTGCATGCCCAGCGTTTGCAACACCTGGTTATCAAAACCGCGAAAGCAGTTGGCAGATGTTTGGTTTAGATCCATATATCGGTATGCGTGGTGGTGCAAGTTATTCTAATTTGAACTATAATTATAACGATAATAAAGAAACTGTTTCTGATATGGCTTTCCAAGGTCGTGCAGCAATGGGTTTGGAAATTTGTGACACTGTTCGTTCCGAAATGGAATGGTCTATATACAGCAAAACAAAGGATAGCGCAGATTTTGGTGATATCGCTGACGTAAAAGTAGAAACAAAATTGCAAACATTGCTATGGAATATGTATTGGGAATTCGGTGGATATCACGTAGTTCGTCCATTCGTAGGGCTTGGTGCAGGTGCTGCGTTTGTTGATGTAGAACGCAAGGTTCCAACAATTGGTGATCACAGTGAAAGCAAAACTCGTTTCTCTGCAATGGGAAGCTTGGGTGTAACTTTCGATATGGAACGTTTTGCTGTTGATTTGGCAGCTCGCTATAATTATGTAGATGTTCAATCTGGTTTGCATAATTTTGGTGGTGATGTCGGTATTAGATTTATGTTCTAATAAAGGTGTCTTCTATCCTGCTTGTTTTATAGCAGGATAGATTTTTTTTGTTTCGGTTATAAAATTCGCTTATTAGATAAGCGATTTTTTGTTTTTTGCTGGCTTGACTTTTTTATAAAAAAATTAAACTTTTCCGACGGAAAAAACAACGCGCAGTGTTAGCACACATAAGTCCAGTTGCTAGCACTGTTTTTTTTGTGAACAAAAAGAAAATTAAATGAATTTAAAATATCCGCAAAATTTGAAAGAAGGTCTGCTTTTTGGTGTCGTAAATGCTTTTTTTATGGTTCTTGGTATGATGTCGTTTAACTTGTATTTAAACGATTCGTTTTCGTTTGGTGTTTTGTTGCATGGGATAATTCCTGTTTTCTTTGTGGCGTTTTGTATAAGTTTTCTTTTCGTTACAAGAATTACAAATTTTATTATAAATAAATATAAAATTTATAAATTTACACCGTTTTTAATGGTGTTCTTTATGGCAGGAATAATGACTTTCTTGGCGCCGTTGATGGAGTTAGGAAAAGTAATGCCTCTTTCAGTTTATTTAATCTCGTTTTTAAGAAATTATTTTGCTGCTTTGTGTTTGCAGACGCTTCTTGTAATGCCATTTGCGTTATTTGTTTTATCTAAATATAGAACAATAAATTTTTCAAAATAGGTGAACAAATTTTTCTTCTTTTTGTGCATATAGAAATCTTTTCTATATGCACGTTTTCTTTGGGTTCCTAGGGATTGATACCTGACGAAAAACGCAAAAAAATGTTGTAAAATATTCATTGTAACCATAAATAAAAGGAGAAAATTTATGAAAAACTTAATAAAAAAAATATTGGTTTTATCGTCCGTTCTGGGTATGGCAGTTTTGTTGTCTGGTTGTATGGCTGGATGTGGTAATAACAAGCGTATGCACATGCAACAAAAAGGTGCACCAAAACCTATGACAGATAATGTTGTTTATTATCAAACTTATGAAGATGCAGATGTAACAAAAGTACATGCAAAAATGTACACGCACAGCAGCCATGGTGGTGAATCAAGAATGGGGTACATAAAATTTGCAGAAACAGATGCTGGATTGAAAATGGATGTTGATTTGAAAGATTTAAGACCAGGCGTAACATATAATATGGCTATTTATCAGTGTAATAAGTGCTCAACAGGTATGTGCTGTGCAAAGAATGAATTGGCTAAAAACTTGCCTACATTGCGCATAGAAAAACCAGGAAGAATGGAAGCTTCTTTCGTCTTGCATGGTATGACCGCAGAACAGTTGAATAATGCAAAAATTTATTTGGAACGTGATGGTGGCTATAAAGCTGCTTGGGGCACATTGGAAAAGAATATGTTATAATAATTATTATGTGTTAAATAACCCCCTAATATTTGGGGGTTTTTATATAATTTTACTTTAAGAAAATATTCTTATGTGCTAATCTCTGCTATTGTGGAGATTAAGAATAATACGTTTTTAGCGTTTGTTACGTGCCTGCTTGCGTTTCACGAAGCGGCAGCACTTGATATTATTAATAAAGATTACGTAGGTTCTTCTTTTGTTGTCGCAGATGATACTTTTGTTACTGATACAGGAAGTATGGATTTTTATGATATTTATATAGAAAACTCTATTGATTTAATTAATGCAGGAAAAATAAATGGAGATATAAGTGTTTGTGATGGATGTGAAGTTCGTGTGCAAAATCGTGGCTATATAAACTCAACTTTTAATCTGGGGGATAATTCGAAACTAACACAAGTCATTCATGATGATGCGGATATTACAAGGTTAAATGTAAATGGTAGTTATAATTTATTAGTAAATAATAAAAATGGTTTATCCCTTGATAAAATTATGAGTGTCGGCAGATTTGCTGATAAAATCATTTTTGATGATTCTGTATTGGTCTTGGGCGTGCCAACGGTAAAGCTGGCTAGAAATTTTATGTTTAATCCAGAAATAGAATTGGTTGGTAATATAGATGTTTATGTAGATTCTGTGAAAAATATAAGTGACAGACCTATATTGTCCAATGTTTCGGGGCATGGTGTGGTTAATATTTATGCGGATGATATGGATATATTATATTCTATAAAATCTTATATAAAAGACGGAAGTTTATATGGAACTTTAATTAGAGAAACCGACTACTCAAAGATATTTAAAAATAAAGAAGGTGAATTTCTAGATTATATAAGAGATACAAATCCAAATGATAGATTGCTAACACTTTTAGATTCTGCAAAAGATATAAATGAGTTTAATCGTATAAAAGATAAATCTGTTAAATTAAATCCAAAAAACTTAATGAATCCTATTAAAAATATAAATTCTTTTTATATGTTTAATACTTTTATAGATGATACAGATTTATCCATAAAATCGTTTTCTTTATTTTCTGATAGTCAAGAAACTTATGGAACAGAAGTTGCTTTTGTTAATAAAATATCAGAAAGTATAAAACTTTCTATGTCAATGTACGGTGCATATACAGCGTTTTTAGATGATGTAAATGATTTTAATTCTTTGACATTTGGTTTGTCTGGTATTGTTAATTATGTTGCGGATAATTTGTTTGTTAATTTTGCTTTGGGTGGCAACACTTCTTCTTTTGATTCTGGCCTTGTATTTTATGAAGAAGAAATAGTAAATAATCCTGATGGCTATTCATTTTATGCAATTGCTGATTTTGGAAAAGAGATTTATTCTAAGAACAGCATATTTGTAAAGCCGTTTGTTTCTTTTGGTACCAATGTGATTGGTTCATGAATGACAATACGTTTAGTGCTGTTGCCGGAGGTGGCGCAGATATAAAATTTTCATATGATGAATATGATATCAATTATGATTATGGAGTAAGAGCAAAAGCGTATGTGTCAGGGCAGTTCGTGACTGGTGTTTATATGAACTTCATTTCTGTCGCAGATGGGGCAGGCGGCAATATAGCCGTCAATGCCGTTTACGATGAACAGGGGGTTGCATATAATTTTAAGTTGGGAATGGATATAGATTTTTAATCTGTAACTATTTTCCCACGTAGTGATGCTTTGTTCGCAGCAGTTATATTTATCTTCACCAGTGTCTTAGCTTCTTGCGTTGTTCCGTTTACAATGCATTGTTGCATGTAAGGCGTTCTGTAAACTAGGTGCTTACCTGTTTTGTCTGGTCCTTCACAAAGGCATTCCATCGTTTTTCCTATGCAAGATTCATTGAATTCACGTTGAATGTCGTTTAATAAAGAATCTAGTTTCGCTAATCTGTCTGCTTTTATAGATTCTGGGATTTGGTCTTTCATAAGCGCTGCTGCTGTATGTGGACGAGGAGAATATTTGAAAGAATAAGAGTTTATATATCTTACTCTTTTTGCTATTTCCATTGTTTGTTCAAAATCTTCATCTGTTTCACCAGGAAACCCAACTATAAAATCACTTGATATTTGAATATCAGGTCTGGCTGATTTTAATTTGTCAACTATATCTATATATAGATCAAGACTGTATGGACGGTTCATTCTTGTCAATACATTTTGTGATCCACTTTGTATAGGCATATTTAAGAATGGTAATAATTTTGGTTCTTCTTTAAACATTTCTATCAAGTCATCTGTCATTTCCGTCGGATAACTGGATGTAAAGCGAATACGTTTAATAGTATCTAACTTGGCAGTTTCCTTTATTAAGTCGGATAATCTATATGTTTTTCCATCGCTATCAGTATATTTGTACCCATTTACGTTTTGACCGAGAAAACATATTTCTACTGCGCCTGTTTCTGATGCGTGTTTTGTATCTTTTAATACGTCTTTAAATGGTCTGGAAAGTTCGCGTCCACGAGTGTAGGGCACAATGCAATAAGTGCAGCAATGGTTGCAGCCTTCTTGAATAGGTATATATGCAACGGCAGGTGACTTTTCTATTTGAGGAAGTTCATCAAATTTTTCTAATCCTGTTAAATCTATGTTTAATAATTTTGTTTCAGGATTTTTTAATATCTCTGGAAGTTTGTGATAGCTTTGTGGACCTAAAACAAAGTTTAAATCAGGAATTCGTTTGAAAGCGCTGCCACCAGCTTCACGAGCAACACAGCCGACTATGCCGAAAAGTGCATCCGGCTTTTTTGCGCGTCTGACACGACCAAGCGCAGAAAAAACTTTATTCGTTGCTTTTTCACGGACCGCGCAAGTATTTAAGATAATTATATCTGCATCGGCAAGGTTTTGGGTTTGTGAAAAACCGTGCTTGGTCAGCATTGCTGCGATTCGTTGACCGTCATATACGTTCATTTGACAACCAAAAGTTTGAATAAAAAATTTTTTCATAGCTTGCATCTGTCTGTTATTTGTGTTGGGTTCTTTGTGTGCGTATTTTCTTTGCTTTTAATTCTTCAAGAATTTTATATTCTTTTTTCGCTTCTTTTAGCTTGTTTTTATTTAATTCTTTATCTAGGTCTTTTTCTTGTTCTTCATCTTGTTCTTGAACAAATACCTCTTTTTCTCCGTATTTTACGCCTGTTATCGGAGAGTCTTCTATTATTGTAATTATTTTCATTTATGCACCGCTTATATATAGTTTTTTACGATAATTTTTGTTTCAAAATTTCGTTTACAACAGCAGGATTCGCTTTGCCGCCAGTTGCTTTCATAACATTCCCTACAAAGAAACCAAGCAAACCAACTTTCCCTGATTTGTATTGTTCTACTTGTGATGGATTTGCAGCAATTACGTCTTCAACAGCTTTTTCTATAGCCCCTGTGTCTGTAATTTGCTTCATTCCGAATCGGTCAGCGATTTCTTTCGGTGTTCCCGATTCGCCATCTAACATTTTTATAAATATTTCTTTTGCTTGTTTTCCATTAATTTCATTTGCGGAAATCATGTCAACTAATTCTGCCAAATTTTCAGGTGTAATAATACGCGCTTCGCCAGACTCAGATGTATCCACAGCGTTTTTTACGTCCCAATTTTCTGGGTGTGCAAACAGTTCACTTATCATCCAGTTTGCAATCGGTTTTGCACGTGCTGGTTTGTCGCCAACCGCCGCGTCAAACCATTTTGATATGTCTGTCGATTCGGTAAGTCTTGCTGCATCGTATTCGTTTAAACCTAAGCTTATGAAGCGAGCACGCGTTGCGGCAGGCAATTCAGGCATAGTTTTTTTGATGCGTTCAATCGTTTCTTCGCTGATTTCCAGTGGTAATAAATCTGGGTCTGGGAAATAGCGATAGTCCAAAGCGTCTTCTTTGCTGCGCATAACAGATGTTGTGCCGTCTGCTTGGCTGTAGCGCATTGTATCCTGTGATACTGTTCCGCCGTTTTCATATATTTCTATCTGGCGACGCGCTTCGTATTCAATCGCAGATTTAATAAATTTAAATGAAACCATATTTTTTGTTTCTGTACGTGTTCGAAATTCTTTGCTGCCAACAGGGCGTACAGATACGTTTACGTCTGCGCGCATAGAACCTTCTTCCATGTTTGCTTTTGATACACCAAGTGCGCGTGCTATTTCTCGAATCTCACGTAGATAGCGCTCAGCTTCATCGGGAGAAGTTATATAAGAATTATTTTCTGGGTCTTTTGTATTCAGATATGTTACTATTTCTAATAATGCAACCCCAGTTCTGTTATAATCTGCGAATGACTTGGTAGGGTGTACGTCGTGTTTCAACTTACCGGCGTCTTGTTCCAAGTGAGCTCGTTCAATAAATATCTTTTTAGGTTGCCCGTCGTCACCCATAATTTCAACCCAACCACGACCTACAATTGGTGGCTCTTCGGCAGGTTGTGAAATCTGATACCCTTGTGGCAGATCAGGATAAAAATATTGTTTACGGGCAAATTTGCTTTTTCTTGATATCTCTGCATTTAAACCAAGCCCCATTTTTATAGCTTGTTCAACACAGTATTCATTCAGCACTGGTAACATACCAGGCATAGCAACATCTACCATTGATACTTGAGTATTAGGTGCAACTGTTGGATTGTAATCTGCTGATGCACCACTAAAAAGCTTGCTGTTAGACAGTACTTCTATGTGTGTTTCCAGCCCTATGACTAATTCCCAATCGGTTGTTTTACCTTTTATCGTAAACATTTTTATTTTTCCTTGCTTTTTTCTTTTTAGTATCTTATTATTTGTTTCGCGTTGGCTAGATAGCTCAGTTGGTAGAGCAAGGGACTGAAAATCCCTGTGTCAGTGGTTCGATTCCACTTCTAGCCACCAT
>CASEZC010000009.1 GCA_949292385.1 uncultured Pseudomonadota bacterium | reverse complement strand
GTTGGCAGAGTGGTAATGCAGCGGATTGCTAATCCGTGACCGTGTTATAGCGGTCCATAGGTTCGAGTCCTATACGCTCCGCCAGAAGTTTATTCCACCCCATAGGGGTGTTTTTTTATATGTTTGACAATGTATGAGATTTTTTTTATAATGTCTCCTATGAGATTATTTGGATTTAATGTTTACTGTTGTTGTTGCTAATACTTACATTTTGGCCTTTTTGGGCACGCATCATTACAATCAAAAATTCAAGAATTTAAATTAATAACAAGGAATATATCATGACGGTAAGATTATTTAACACAATGTCTAGAAAAATAGAAGATTTTCAGCCTCTTGCAGCAGGAAAAGTAGGTTTTTATAGTTGCGGTCCAACTGTATATCACTATGCACACATTGGAAATCTTAGATATTTTATACAAAATGATATATTAAAACGTATGTTGATAGAAAATGATTATGACGTAACACACGTTATGAACATAACAGACGTAGGACATTTAACAAGCGACGCTGATTCTGGTGAAGATAAAATGGAAAAGGGCGCAGCACGTGATAATAAGTCTGTTTGGGAAATAGCAAGGTTCTATACAGATGAATTCTTAAAAGATTTTGACGATTTGAATCTTGTTCGTCCGACTTTCATGCCAAAAGCGACAGATTATATACAAGAACAAATAGATTTGGTCAAAAAACTGGAAGAACTTGGATATACTTACACAATAGAGGAGGATGGTATCTATTATGACACATCAAAATTCCCAGGATATGGTAAATTAACTGGTGGCAGTTTATCTGGGAATCGTGCGGGCGCCAGAGTAGAATTTAACTCTTCAAAACGCAATCCTACTGATTTTGCTTTATGGAAATTTTCACCAAAAGACGAAAAAAGACAAATGGAATGGGACAGTCCTTGGGGAATAGGTTTTCCTGGTTGGCATACAGAATGCTGCGCGATGAGCATGAAACTTTTAGGCAATCACTTTGACATTCATGCCGGTGGCGAAGATTTATCACGTGTTCATCATAATAATGAAATTGCCCAATCAGAGCCTATTGTTGGCGCACCATGGGTAAAATATTGGCTTCACACAAGCTTCTTGGTTGATAAAAGTGGCGAGAAAATGAGCAAGTCTAATGGTGAATTTCTAAATATGGACGCATTGCGTAAACGTGGTTATGATCCTATGGTTTATAAATACATGGTTTTGCTAAGTCATTTTCAAGCGCAACTTGCGTTTTCTTGGGAAGGTTTGGACGCTGCATCAAACGGATATAAAAACATTATTAAAAAAGTTGCAGCTTTAATAGACGCAGATGATAATACAAATGTCGATAAGACTATTTATGACGATTGGCATAAAAAAATCTTATCATCTGTATCAGATAACCTAAAAACTGCCGAAGCACTTGTTTATGTTCAAGAATTGTTAAAGGACCAATCTGTTAATTCTGCGACGAAATTAGCTTTGTTTGAATTTATAGACAGATTATTGGGACTGCAGTTCTTGGCGCGCGCAAAGAAACTAAAAGCCGCCGAAGAAGAGGTTGCACCACAAGAAATACAAAAGCTTGCGAACAAAAGAATTGAAGCAAAAAAAGAAAAGAATTGGGCTTTGGCAGACGAATTGCGCAACCAGATTGACCAAGCTGGTTGGTCTGTAATTGACACCAAAGACGGTGCAAAATTAGTAAAAAAATCATAAAAAAGCCTTATATTAAGAACTAAATCTGCGTTTATGAAACGTAAACGCAGATTTATATAAAAAAGTCTTGAATTTAGGGCAGTTTTGGTGTATATTGCCCCCAGCAACAAGAGGAATGTTCATGAATTACCCATATATGCCAAAATCAACAGCGCTTTGGCTGATTGAAAATACAGCGTTAACATTTGAACAAATTGCAGATTTCTGCGGTTTGCATGAATTAGAAGTAAAAAATATTGCTGATGCAGAAACTTATAAAATTCAGGGATTGAACCCAATTTTAAACGGTCAGTTAACTCGTGAAGATATTGAAAAGTGCGAAGCAGACCCAAATGCTCGTTTGACATTGCGCGAAGAAATTGTCGTTGCACAGAAGGCTCAAAACAAAAAGGGTGTTGGTTATACACCAAAATTGCATCGTCAAAACCGTTTAGGCGGTATTTTGTGGATACTGAAAAATTATCCAGAATTATCAGACGGACAAGTTGCACGTCTTATGCGCAGTACTAATCCAACGGTTGCATCTGTCAGAAACAAAACTCATAAATCATATTCTATGATTCAAATTCAAAGTCCGATTGTTTTAGGATTGGTATCTGAATCTGCGTTACATGATGCAGTTGCAAAAGCAAGAAAATAAAAAATAACACTGACTTAATTTAAGGGTTTGTTTATGGCTAAGAAATTGGACGAAGCAACCAAATTATTGATTGATTCATTACCAGAGAATTTACAAAAACTTGCTACTTCTGCAGTGGAGGTTGGGTATTTATCCCAAATGGATTTTAATGCTGCAACAGAAGCTGACGAAGTTCCTGCAGAAGAACAGGACGAAGTTTTAGATTTCTTTCAACAAGACTTAGGACTTGAAATTTTAGAAACGGATAATTTTTCCCAAGATATGGGAAAATATTACGATGACGATGATGACGAACCTCGTGACAAAACAAGAAATCTATTAAACTCGGATGCAGAGCAGGTTGATGTAAACGATGATGACTATGAACACTATGCAAAACAGTTGGAACGTAGTCAGACGGGTAATTTAGTTCTTGGTGTTCAAGATTCCGTTCAGTCTTACCTGAAACAAATCGGTACAGTTCAATTATTAACTGCTGCTGGTGAAGTTGCAATTGCCCAAAGAATAGAAGCCGCATCACGTTTAATGGTTTACGGTTTGTGCGAAAGTCCTATGACTATTAAAGCGATGTTAGACTGGTATCAGCAGTTGTTAAACGAAGAAATTCGCTTGCGTTATATTGTTAACTTGGAAGTTATGTATTCCAGCGAGTCAGAACAAAAATCTTTGGCTGCATTATCTGAAGCTTTAAAATCTAAGGGCGTAGAACACGTTGACGATTTAGACGATGATGATTTAGATGATTTAGAAGAAACTACTGCAACAGATGATGACGAAGATGAAGATGATGAAGACGACGAAGATGGCTTAAAGAAAGAAGACACCCCACGTGGTACTTCTGGCGTTCCAATTCCTGTTATGGAAGATTCTTTGATGCCAATGGTTATGGAATTGTTTGGTAAGATAAAACGCATATTTAATAATATGCAAAAATTACAAGCCAAACGTTTGGAAAATCTTTTAACATCATCAAAGCCAGACGAAGCGTTAGAAAACAAGTATTCCAAAATGCGTATAGAACTGTTTGAACACGTCAGCAAAATCCGTCTGAACGATGACAGAATTGCAGAAATTCTAGAACAGTTAACAAAACGCGACCAGCTATTAATGGGCTTAGAAGGGAAATTATTGCGTTTAGCAATGGCTAATAAAATCAAACGTGAAGACTTCTTGGCAGAATACGCTGGCAATGAAATAAATAAGAACTGGGTAAAACAGCTTGCAAAGTACAAAAATCCAGTATGGGTTAATTTCGCCAAAAAGCACGAAAGCGACATCTTAAAAATACAAGAAGATATTACTGCAATAGCGGAAGAAACAGGCCAACCAACTGCGGAATATAAAAAGGTTGTAGAATTGGTCCGTCGTGGTCAGACAGAGGCAGCACGTGCAAAACGCGAAATGATAGAAGCTAACTTGAGATTAGTAATAAAGTTTGCTAAAAAATCCAGCAATCGTGGTTTGGGATTAGACTTTTCTGACTTGGTACAAGACGGAAATATAGGTCTGATGAAAGCCGTTGATAAGTTTGACTATCGTTTAGGGAATAAGTTCTCAACGTACGCAACAAATTGGATACAGCAGGGAATTTCTCGTAGTATCGCTGACCAGGCACGCACAATACGTATACCTGTACATATGATAGATAACATACACAAGATACAGCGTGCAACCCGTCAGTTTATGCACAAATACGGTCGTCAACCAACTGCGGAAGAATTATCAAAGATAATATATTTGCCTGTTGATAAAATACACAAGGCTATGAAGGTTAACTTAAAACCAATATCTTTGGAAGCGCCTGTCGGTTCTGAAGACGACAGCAGCCGTATAGAAATCATCGCAGACGAAACGGCAAAGAATCCATTTGTTTCTGCTGCACAAAAGAATCTGCGTAAGATAGTAACACAAATACTATCCGAGTTAGATCCAAAAGAAGAAACTGTATTGCGTCAACGTTTCGGTATGAGTACTAATAAAACAAGTACCTTGGAAGAGGTTGGTGAATACATCGGTGTTACACGTGAACGTATACGTCAGATAGAACAAAAGGCCTTGAACAAGCTGAAGCATCCTACACGTGCACGCAAATTACGCAGCTTTTTGGAAGACTAAAACACCCGCTATAAGCGGGTTTATTTTTGTACAAACATAAAAAGGAGGGCATATGAAAAAGACGCTTTTGTTTTGCACAGGAGAATCAGGGAGTGGAAAAAGTTATTTTATAAAAAATTATTTGCCCAAAGATTTATTTTACAGTTTAAAATCGGCCACCACCAGACCAATACGCAACAGCGAAACAGACGGACAAGAATATTATTTTAGAGATGAAGAATATTTTTATAAAAATAAATTTGCTACATTTTTGTGGGTGAATAAAGACTTCTGGACACCAGAAAAACCAAAATGGTTGTACGGAGTCCCTGAATTCGAAGTTTTTGATAACCTTGGTCAAAACTTTATATACGATGTCATACAGCCAAAATATGTCCGAGATATGATTAATTGGTTTAAGTCCAAAAAGCTGGACAAGGAATACAATTTTAAAACCTTATACTTTCTACCACAAACTAATAAAAACAGTATAGTTTCAAAACGCGCAAATATGCCTGATGATGAACAAGTACGAAACGTTAATACATGTTCTCCACTAGATTTCTTAAAGGCTAATTTAAATATAGATTTTATGATAAAATGCGGGTGTGGAAAGGAAGAGAATATAATAAGTAAAAGTTTTATAAAATATCTTTCAAAATTAACCAAACAAAAACAATATTAAAACAGGGCCTTAAAGCCCTGTTGTTTTTATTTAAATATGTCCTTTTAAGGCTACATATATTTGTCCTAGGTCCGTCTTTTCTAATGTAGCATAAAGTTTATTTGTACTATCTGCCTGTTGCGCAGCAGCCAACAATTTATCAAAGCTACGAACAAATTGCGTCGCCTGAGAACGAAATACCGTATCAGACTTTAGTTTATCTCTAATTTGCTTTTTATCAGCAGCATTCATCATTTTGGCCAACCATTTTGAGAATATGGTTTTATCGCCTGCATGATATTTTTTCCACACAACGTCTGGAATTTCTGCGCCTATTGCACGTGTCAAATCAATAGATTGTTCATGCATTTTTTCAAACATTTTTTCACTTTGTTTCAAGAAATCTTGACTGCTAATTCTTCCAAAAGACGGGGCAGGTGCAGCACCAATCGCATCCATTGGAGCTGTTGCACGTGCAACCATCATCTGCTTGTTTAACGTTTGCATTGTATTAACAGCTTTTGCATAATCTGACATTAAATCAATCATTTGCTGACGAGACTGTCCTGCCAAATCCTCTAATTTTACTGCAGATTCTGAAACAGCAGTTGTTGATTCTTCAACTGTGCTTTTCATCAAGGCAATCTTTTCATTTAAAGAAGCAACTATTTTTTCCAGATTAGCCCCAGTAGATACAGATGTTTCTGACAAATCCGGCAACGCAGAATAATACTTTTCTATCAATTCTGACAAAGGTTGAAGCTGTGCTGTTGTTTCTGCGGACATCTTGATTAGATTTGCAGATTGTCCAGAAAGCTGGGTATGTGCGGTATTCATTTCTATAAGCGTTTCTCGAACACCGGTTGCCATTGCTTTTACAGATTCAGAAAACGCGCCTGCTGCGGTTCTGGTGTTTTCAAGAGTATTATTTGCCACACCAGAAACAGTTTTCAATTCAGATACAACGCTGGTTGCGAACTCCTTAATTTCGCTATTAAATCTATTTGTAAGGGTTGCCAATTCAGTAGAAATATTTCTAACAGCAGATTCTGTCGCAGTTGCAGACGTCATTAATTTTTCAACGACATCTGACAATTTTCTAATTTGCTTTTCAACAGAAGATTCAGCCAATCTAACTTGCCCACCAACAACATTCGCAGTGTTTGTAAGAGTATTCATCTGACTAGTCAGTTGCTTTTTAGATTGTTTGCTGAATGAATCCATTTTTACCAAATGCCCATCAAGCAATTTATTATTTTGTGTCATAGTTTCTTCATAATTAGCCGCGGCAGACTTTACGTTTTCGAACCCATCAACAGCATTCTTATTTAATTCTGTTATGTTTTTATTCATAGCGTCATATTCTGCATTAATCTGTTCCATCTGATTTTTGCTTTCATCAAAGTTTTTAACCAAAACCTCACCAGAAGAAAGCCAGTTAGAAACACTTTCTTGTATTGTAGAGATTTTATCTGTCGTATCTTGTGTAGTTGTATCTATCTTGTTCAATAAATCATTTACCGTTGCGCTGAATTTATCTGTAGATGTACCGACGTCTTGCCAGCGTTCAGAAGTAACTATTATCTGCAAATCCGAAACCGTGTTATCTAATCTTTGCGACATTATTGCCAACTTTTTAGTGGCATCGTCTGCAGAAGCACTTAATTGCTCATTTTGTTTTATCAAACTTTGTTCTAATTCGACTGCTTTTTCTATCTGGTTATTTAAAGCTTCTTGAATATTCTTAAAGTTAACATCTATTTTTTCCATTTCACCGGATAAAATAGTATGCAAAACACGCGCAGCATCCTGTATTTTTGCACGTTCTGGCTTTGTTAATAATAACAATAAAGATTCCATAACTTTTTGTGAGCGTCTGGACACAAAGAACAAAAATATCAAAGCAAATAACAATAATCCGCCTAAAACGCCACAACCGATTAGTAAAACCTGCATAATATTCATATCTTTCCCCCCGAAATTTTAAATAAACAGTATAAAACCTGATGTTTTTATATACACTTGCAGTACAAAGAAATTTATACTAAAATCTAAGAAATAAAGCAAGGGCATAAATGACAGAAAAACGCTCGCTTTCTCCAAATCAAGACCTGGCCGCAAACCCTACTGAAAACGTATGGGTTCAGGCAAATGCTGGCACAGGAAAAACCAGCGTTCTGGTACAGCGATTATTAAGAATTTTATTCAGAACAAAAAAATTGTCTGATTGCGGTATTCTTTGCCTTACATATACTAATGCTGGGGCAGGCGAAATGCGTAACAGAATCCTTGCTGCGCTGCGGAAATGGGCGATGGCTTCGGACGAAGAACTTAAAGAATTACTGACGGGAATATCTGAAAATGCAGCTCCAAATGAAGAAGATCTGAACCGTGCCAAAAAAATATTTTTTGAATACATAGATAACCAAGAAATATTAAAAATAAAAACAATACACGGTTTTTGTGAAGAGATATTAAGAAGATTTCCATTAGAAGCAGGGATTTCTCCTACTTGGTCATTGGTGTCTGACGCAAATCAGCGTGTCTTATTACAAGAAACGTTCGAGTCTTTAATAAACTCGTCAAACGAAGCGAATGTAAATAATGCATTTGCGCATATTGTCAGCAGAGTTTCAGAAACGTACATGGACGACTTGTTAGAGATACTAAGTTCACAATACAAACACTTTTTTCAAGTTAAAAATTATGTTAAATATCGCGAATACTTTATTGATACAATTAGAAAATTTTTAAATTCAGACAACATAGTTTTTGAGGAAGACAATGCAGAAAAACTAAAAAAAATCATAGAAATTACCTCAGAAGATATAAATTCATCAAAAAAGCCGGCAGGTTATTTGACAAAAATTATTAACAATACAAGATTGTATATTGATAAAGCTATAGATTTTGAAGAATACAAAAAAGCGTATTTAAAAGCAGACGGTGGCAAAATACAAAACGTTTCAAAGAAAGATTATTTATCAGAAGAGCAAGAACGCGTTTATCAAAAAAATCAATTTAACGCATCACAACTTGTTTTTGAAGATACACTTTCATTGTTTGACTTATCGGCTGCTTTTACAAAAAAATACAAAGAAATTAAAAGCAAAAAAAATCTTCTGGATTTTGAAGATTTAATCCTGCACACGAAACAACTGTTTTCTTCACAAGATTCTATGGGTTGGGTTTTATCACAACTGAATGTAAAGCTTAGTCATATTTTAGTAGATGAAGCACAAGACACCAGTCCGATACAATGGGACATTTTACAAATGCTTTCCGGTGATTTTTTTACAGACGGCGACACAACAGATTTACCTCACTCTTTATTCGTTGTAGGTGATACAAAACAGTCTATTTATGGCTTCCAAGGTGCAGATCCTAACGCTTTTGCAACCAGCCGCGAAGAAATATCAAACCATATAAAACAAAATTTAAGAACAATAAACGAAGTTCCATTAACACAAAGCTTCCGTTCTTTATCTGCGATATTAAATACCGTAGATACGTTTTTCGATAATAATGAAATAATAGCACTTACAAACTTTAAAAACAATAAACACATCGCTTTTAGAAAAGAAGACAACGGATTGGTAGAAATTCATAAACTAATATCAAAGCAAGACGATGAGAAGACTGTTGAAAATTACGTGTCAATAATAGCCGACAAAATAAAAGATATTTTAGAAACTACCAAATACAAACCAAGCGACATAATGGTATTGGTACAAAACAGAAAACCCATGGCTTCACCACTGGTTAAAAAACTCAAAAAACTTGATATAAACGTTGCGGGCAGCGACAGGATAATTTTACCAGACTATCCGGCAATACGAGACCTGTTAAATATCATCAGATTTTGTTTAACACCAGACGACGATTATAGTTTATGTTGTATATTAAAAAGTCCTGCTTTTAGATTGAAAGAACAAGATATTTTTAATATATGCCAAATAAAAAACAACGCAAAAAAGCAACAAAATTTATCAGAAAATCCAACCGTATTTAACGCACTGGCTTCTTATGATACTGATATACAAAGCATATTAAAAACATGGATTGAAAAATCAAAAACACTGGCACCATATTCATTTTTTTCTTTGCTTTTAAATGATTTTAATTTAAGAAAAAAAATGATTGCCGCATTAGGAACTCAGATAATAGACCCATTAGAAGAATTTATGACTATCTGCCTGTCTTACGAAAGAACACAAACTGGCACCCTAAAACAATTTTTAAAATGGTTTATAACTGGTGGCAGTGAAATCAAAAGAGATATGAACGCATCTGATGGCGTTCGCATTGTAACTGTACACGGCAGTAAAGGTTTAGAAGCGCCAATAGTATTTTTAATAGACACTGTAAGAACACCAAAAAGCGAAAAAATATTACCATTACAACAAAGTGACAAGGTCAACATTCCTGCACCTTGGTTATGGGCACCTAAAACAGACGAATCCGAAAGACGTACTTATGCAGCAGAACAGCTTATGAAAACAAGAATAGCTGAATATTACAGACTTTTATACGTAGCAATGACAAGAGCACGCGACAGATTATACATTTATGGCTATACACCAAATAAAAACGCACCAGAAACATCTTGGCACTATCAGTTATGGAACGTTTTTTCTGAGAACCAACCAATAGACAAAGACGTTATCAGGATACCAAATGGAAAATAATTTAAGAAACTTATTATCAAATAAAGATAAAGAAAAATATGCCGTCGAAGCTGGGGTAAAAACACACAAAAAACTGCAAAAAATATCGCTAGAAAATATTAACGATTTACCCAAAAGTGATTTGTTAACAAATATAAAAAACAACTTGGAAATAGCACACTTTTTTAAAAAAGACTCTTTTACAGAAGTGCCAGTTGCAGGCTACATAAAAGGAACTTTTGTAAGCAGAAGAATTGACAGAATGGTTATAAATCACGAAACAAAGACCATCGATATTTTAGACTATAAAACAGACATTGATAAACGTACTTTTTACGAAAATTATAAAAAACAGTTACTGGAATATAAAACTTTACTAAAAGATATTTATAAAGAATATTCTATTAATTGTTACATTTTATGGACGCATGATTTTACACTTGAAAAAGTATAAAATCCTTGAAAAAAATGATTAAAACAGACTATACTCTCAATCATGTTAACAAGTTTGCACATTTCTAATATCGTATTAATAGAAAAACTGAATCTAGAATTCGGTTCTGGTTTGAATATTCTTACAGGCGAAACTGGTGCTGGAAAAAGCATCTTACTGGACGCATTGGCATTGGCACTTGGTGCACGCTCTGACGCAGGATTGGTAAGACACGGATGCGATACAGCATCTGTAATCGCTGAATTCGATTGTGCAAACGAAAAAATATTAAACATTCTAAATGAAAACGGTATAGATTTTGACGGAAATATTATTTTGCGTCGCAGTTTGACAACTGACGGAAAAAGTAGGGCGTGGATTAACGATATTCCAGTATCGATAAAAACATTAAAACAAATTGGAGATTTACTGATAGAAATCCACGGTCAATTTGCAAATCATACATTGTTAAATCCTGCTACACATCTTGAAGCATTGGACACTTTTGGCTCTATTAATGATGAAAATTATAAAAAATTATTATCAGATGTAAAAAATACATACAAAGACTTTCATGACGCGGAACGTAAAGCCCAAGATTTACATGAACTTGTTGAAAAATCTGCCGCCGAACGCGACTTTTTACAACACAATGTTTCTGAATTACAAAAACTGAATATAAAAGTCGGCGAAGAAGAAATTCTAGCAAACAAACGTGCAGCTCTGATGAATGCAGAAAAAGACGCAGCCATTTTATCAGACGCAGTATCAGCACTTAATCCACGTGGTGAATCTTTAGATTCACAAATATTTTCTGTAGCACACATCTTACAAAGAATAAAAACAGAACCGAATCCATATCAACAACAAATAGACATACTGTATGATGTCGCAGAAAAAATTTCAGAAGTTGCACAAAATTTAACTCCGAACGAAATCGAAGAAGATAACATAGACGAAATAGAAGAACGCTTATTCGCGATACGTGCAGCGGCACGCAAACACAGAGTTTTGCCGGACGAATTACCAGAAAAACTTGCACAGATGTCTGCTCAACTGAACATAATAGATAATTCTGATGCAGAATTAAAACAGATAGAAGACGAATTAAAAATCAAAAAAAATACATTTGAAAAAGTCGCAAAAGAATTATCAGACATACGCAAACAAAAAGCATCTGAACTTCGCGAACGTATTTTGTCAGAACTGCCAGATTTAAAACTGGGGCAGGCGGATTTCCTAGTTGATATAAAGAACGCACCAGCAAATTCTTCTGGTATAGACGATGTTTTATTTATGATTAAGACCAATCCTGGTATGCCTTTTGCACCTTTGAACAAAGCGGCATCCGGTGGTGAACTTTCCAGACTTATGCTGGCAATGCGTGTTGTACTATCTGACAACCAACCATCTCATACATTTATATTTGATGAAGTAGATACAGGAATAAGCGGTGCAACAGCAAGCGCAGTCGGCCAAAGACTAAACAGACTTGCACAAAATTCTCAGGCTTTGGTAATAACGCATTCTGCACAGGTGGCAGGTTTTGCCAATAGACACTTCAAAATATCTAAACGCGTAGAAAATGATAAAACAATAACTAGCGTTACAGAAATTACCGATGAAGAAAGACTGAATGAAATTGCCAGAATAATCAGTGGCGCAGAAATAACACCTGAATCTTTAGCAACCGCCAAAACATTAATCAAGTGTTAAAACGCCATCAGCAAATTCAATATTCTTTGGCTTTAAACCATCTGAAACACGACTGATTATATTATTATCACCGTCTCTGACTATTGCATATCCACGTTGTAACACGTTTTTATAACTTAAAGAATTCAACATTTGCCCAAAATGTAAAACAGATTGGTTTAATAAATTTAATTTTGTCTGAACTAAATTGTCGACATTCGTTACAGTATCAATTTTTTGGTGTGCAGACATTAGTTTAGCATTAACAATGATATTTAACGTTCTTGTAATATCGTCTAAACGTTGTGCTTGTTCCATAACCATCTGCTTAGGGCTTTTAATTGTAAAAGCTTCTAATCGAGATTTTGCATTTGTAAGTCTTGTCGTAAAATTATTTGATAATCTATGCCATAAATTATCTAACTCTTGAAACAAAGATAGTTTTGTAGGCACAACCATTTCTGCGGCACCCGTCGGGGTAGGCGCACGAACATCTGCCGCAAAATCAATCAACATCCAATCTGGTTCGTGTCCAACACCAGAAATCAAAGGAATTTCACTGGCTGCAGCTGCCCGAACAACAATTTCTTCCGAGAAAGGTAACAAATCTTCTAACGCACCGCCACCACGTGCGACAATGATAACATCAACATTCTTTTTACGATTGAAATATTCTATACCAGCCGCAATTTCCGCAGCCGCTGTAACACCTTGCACGGTTGCAGGATAAAGCACAATTTGTACAGGGAACCTTTCACGTAAACGATTTTGTATATCTTGAAAAGCAGCACCAGTCGGGCTGGTAACGACACCTATGCGCTGCGGAAAACGAGGCAAAGGCTTTTTACGCGCGATATCAAATAACCCTTCAGCCGCAAGCTTTCTTTTGCGTTCTTCCAGCATTTTTAAAATCGCCCCAACGCCAGCCATTTCAATTTCACTGACAATAATCTGATAATTACTGCGTGCAGGGTATGTAGTAAATCTTCCTGTTATTATAACTTCTAAACCATCTTCCAATTTAAACGGAATAGGCGTTCCGCGCCATATTATCACAGATATTGCAGCACCTGCATCTTTTATGGTCATATACATATGACCAGATGTTGCACGCGTTATTTGTGACAATTCACCACGAATTTTTATTCTTGGGAAAGCCGTTTCTACAACATTTTTTAATAATGCAGATGCGTCCGAAACGCTGAAGATTGTATCTGCTTGAACAAAAGGCTCTGGTTTTTGCATGTTTTTCTGATATAATAGATACTATTGGTTAATTATGGAGTTTATATTATGAGTAAACTAGACAATTTGCAACAAATAAATACTAACGTACCACGAGAAACACTTGTATACCTTGCAGACGGTTTAGTTATTAAGCGGCCCGTAGATAAAAAGAACAAAACAATTCTTAACACATGGCTTGGTAAACAGAAACAAGCCAAAGACGTTTCAGACGCTGTACTAGAAGCCAAAAATAAAAACTATTTCGTGCCACGCACACTAGAAATTTCATCAAAAGAATATTTTGTCGTAGAAGAACGAGCAGTTGGGAAACCTTTAACGTCTTCTTACGTTGAAACACTACCACAAAAAGACGTAGATATAATTTACAAGGGATTAGCCCACTTTATAAACGACATAAATCAATCAAAGCAAGTTCTTACCCAAAAAGAAACATTCGATAGTTTTACAAGCGTTATGTATTTCGGAGACATATCTATAAAAGACCTTGCTAACAAATTAAAAGATTACATACCAGAAACAGACTTGCAAAGTGTAATAGATGCAAAAGAATGGTTTGACGTAGCTTCTGATAACGATGCCAGCATAGTATTTGCCCATGGTGATATGAACGAACACAATATATTCTTTGACCAAACAACAAAAAAACTATCTATAATAGATTTTGCGGATTCAAAATACCAAAACGCAGACTATATGTTTAACGTTGATTTTGCGCGTCTTGGCTGGCTAGACACAAAACGTTTAATTAAAGAATATGAAGCTTTACCAAAGAAACAAAAAGTAAATGTTATAAATAAACCAGAAATAAAAAATATGCGAAATGCTTTATATAACTTTAAAAATTCAGCAAGCGAATTTTTACACAATCCAAAGCTTGCAACCAAGATTCGTATTGAAATGATAAAGCAAGAAATAGAAAAGATAAAAAAGTTACTAAACGAAGCATATTCTGAAAACAAATTTCAAAAAGGAACGATATTATTAAAGGAACAAAATCAAATAAAAGATTTAAATAATATCGTAAAAACAAAGAGCAATACAAAAAAGCGATAATTTATCTAGTTTAAAAAAACAGCAGGGAAGTTCACATTATTAACCTGACAATCAAGTTATTATAAATGAACTTTTGCCTGCTGTTCTTTCTTTTTTACAGCTCGGTCAATGGCCAACGAGGACGTGGTGCAACCGGTTCTTTTACAACACGTCCCAGTCGATAATTTTCCAATCCTGCCCACGCAATCATAGCACCATTATCAGTACACAAATTCATAGGCGGTGCAGCAAAAATCATATTTTTTTCTTTTGCTAAATTTTCCATAGCTGCACGTATTGCGCTATTCTTAGCAACACCACCTGCAACAACAAGTGTTTTTGGCTTAATTTCTAATACCCGTTTATCGTTCATAGAATTTGTTAAACGATTTATAATACAATCAACAACTGCTGCCTGGAACGAGGCACAAAAGTCATTAATAAATTCATCTGTATGTGGAGCAGGGTGTTTATCTAAAAACGTACGAGCCGCAGTTTTTATGCCACTAAAAGAAAAATCACACCCCGGTTTATCACATAACGGTCTTGGAAAATCGAAAGCTTTTGGATTTCCTAATGCTGCACGTTTATCAACAACAGGACCACCAGGGTAACCAAGCCCCAACATCTTTGCTATTTTATCAAAAGCTTCACCAGCACTATCATCCAAAGTCTGACCAATTAAGTCATATTGCCCGACACCACGTACCAGCAATATCTGACAATGTCCGCCTGACGCTAACATCAACAGATATGGGAATTCTACAGAATTACTTCCATCTGTACCATTAGCGACAGCCGCATGCAAACGTGGTACCAAAGCATGTCCTTCAAGATGATTAACTGCAACCAATGGTTTTCCTGTAGATTGCGCAATACCAGTCGCAGCCATCCACCCAACCAAAACACCACCAATCAAACCAGGACCCGCCGTCGCCGCAATAACATCTATATCAGAAATCGTCTTGCCAGCCTTTTCCAAAGTCTGATTTATAACATCGTCTATTGCCAGTATATGTGCGCGTGCCGCCAATTCAGGAACAACCCCACCATATTTTTGATGTTCTGGTATTTGAGAATAAATTATATGCGATAAAATATTTCTATCTGAATCAACTATTGCTGCACTGGTTTCATCACAGGAAGATTCTATCCCAAGGCACAAAATCGCACGTTCTGAATTTTTGTGCTCGTTTCCTTCAAGTTTTCCCATATCTAAACGAATTAATTTTTCTTCAGTCATTTTATCTCCAGCAAAACTATACCTAAATTATTTTTATTTTCTGCTCGTTCAGATGCATATTTTTTAAAATCTACATCAACAACTTTCCCTTTTGCGGACGAAGCATGTCGTAACATACCATTAGGTAATAAAAATCCCATATGAACAACCGCCAAGTCTGTACCTATTTTATCACGTTTTTCAGAATTTCCAGAAATAAATAATACTATTAACGGATTCTTATTATTCAAGCACATTATGTTTTTATACGGTATATATTCCAAATCTGTCTTAACAGGTTTGAAGTCGGTTTCAATGTTATGAACCTTTTTAAACCATGCCCGTTTATCTATAATAACAGTACGAAGATCTGTTTTTCCATAAAGACCACTAACATTTTCAACAAGATCAGAATTATTCCTTAACCAATCTGTTTCAATAAAATGATTTCTTGTTAAAAAGCTTGGATTAGAATCACTGTATCTAATTTTAGATAAAGTTTCCAAATCTCCACCGGCAAGAGAAGTTTCAACAAAAGTCACACAATCAAAGGCGTCAAAACGAATCAAAGGGTCTACATCAGGCAACTTTTCTTCACCCAAAGGGTCAGACAAATAAGGTAAACCAAGATATTCCTCACCAATATAATCAGCACTACAAGCAGTTAAAAGTAATAAAGCAAAAATCGCTTTCATCAGTTATTTTCTTTTAATTGCACGCCTGTGTAACACAATGAAACAGCATCTCGTACAGCCATTTCACCAGATTCCGGCAAAGATGCAATTTTATCAACACACTGTACTAAAAGTTCATTATTATCATCAGAAGCAATCAAAATTTTAACAGCAGCCGAGCGACTTTCTAAACTGGCGCTTCTCCATTTTTTCAAGTTAGAACCTTCTAAATCCCCAGAATGTTGTGCAAAGAAGAATACAATTATCACCAACAAAAGAACGGCAATACCAATAAAAAACTTAAGATATTTTTTAATAAATTTCATCATATTCCCCCCGATAGTTTTCTTTATTCACACTTAACCAGCCATACATCATAGTCCGCATTTTGCAAAGGATTGTCACCAGGTTCATTACTATTCATCCAGCCACTAAAAATTCTACCTTCTGTATCCTTGTTTATCTCAACAAAAGCAAAAAAGTTTTCTGCTTGGAAAGGATCCGTTTGCTTACAAGAACGAATTGTAATATCCAGCTTTTCAAATTCTGCAGTTTTTCCAACAGGCAGGGTAACAGTCTGAACCTTTCCTGCGGCTTTATTCATAATACGAACAATTGCATTATTTCTGTCCACATAAGCACTTGCATTATCGGCAAAAAACAGCAAGCCAAAACAAAACATCACAAAATTTATAACTATTTTTTTCATACCAGGAATATTACAAGCCATAAAACATAATGTCAATTTTTTTAACAAGAAAAAACAAAAATATATTGACAAATATCGTTTGTGTGCAATAATTTAAAGTATGATAAAAATAAGTTCTGACACATATAAAATTTTTCAAAAGACGAAGAATCCTATTCTGGCGGAAAAGGATTACTTAGAATGTCTGATATTAGACAGTCTTTTCAATGACAACTATATAGAAAGCAATTTTGCATTTGCTGGTGGTGGTTCTATAACTAAATCATATCCAATGTCACAACGCATCGGTCAGGATTTAGATTTGGCATGTTCTGATTTTGAAGAAGTGCCTGAAAACCGTACAAAAAAGCAATTGAATAACTTTAAGAAAAAGTTCAAAGAATTTGTTTTTGACGTATTAAAACCAAAAATCAACTACATCATAAACCAAAATCAACAGTTTATGATTATGACGGACAAAGATTGGAAAGTCTTAAAGAACGAAGAACAGTTTATATCTTCTCCGACATTGCATATCTTATACAAGTCCGCATTTGGATCGGAAATGGGGCATTTATGTTTAGAAATTATACCGCGTAAATATCCAAAAGAAATCATAACATACCGTTCTGTGAACCCTTATGCAATCAACCAAGAAATAGGTCATATTCCAACCGTAAGATATGAACAAACTTTCTGGGATAAGGTATACGCACTACATTCAACGACTATAAGTGAAACAACGCAAATTCGCGAGAACTTTTCACGTCATTACTATGACGTAGTACAGCTATCAAGTTCTGTTAACATGGAAAACACAAAAGATATGCTGTTTTCAATTGTTAAGCATCAAGAAAAATATACTACGCGCGGAATTCACTTAACAGACTTCAAAGACGTAGAATTGATACCAAACGAAGAAAAGCTTAAAAAAGTTTCCGACGATTATGACAGAATGGCAAAGAAATATATAAACAACCCTAACAGTTGGCCATTCATGTTAAAAAAATTAATAGAAATTAACGGTAAAATAAAAACACTTTAAAGGAGCAAATATGGCAAAGTTTGTATTTTCTGATCCACATTTTGGCTCTGAACGCATTATTGTGAACGGCAAACGTCCTTTTGCAAATGTTAAAGAAATGAATAACACACTTATTCAAAACTATAACGAAGTTGTAAGAAAATGTGATGTCTGCTACTGGCTGGGCGACATCATGTACGGCGCGACAAAAGATAAAGTTGCGAACGTATTACAACGTATGCACGGAAGAAAATTTCTTATAATGGGCAACCATGACAGAGGTCATTCAGAAACCTGGTGGCTAGATTGCGGTTTTGACAAAGTCTTTTCTCATCCAATATATGATGCAGAAAACTATATATTATTATCTCATGAACCATTAGAAGAATTCGGTAACATGTACCCAATTGTTAATTATCATGGTCATATACATATTCAGGATTATGATTTTGCAAATCATCAACAATGCATAAATGTATGTGTAGAAAAAACCGATTATAAACCAGTTCCTCTTATAAACCCTTTTATAAAAAAACCGCGTGAATTTGAGCGTTAAAATAAAAGAACATAAAATAAAAACCGCATATAAAATGCGGTTTTTTATTCAAATAAATATAATTATTTATCTGCATTCTTTTCTGCTGCACTTGCTGACAAATCTTCAACGATACGAGCCTTTTTGCCAGACAAACCGCGCAAGAAGAATAATTTTGCACGACGAACCTTACCAGTACGAACCTTTTCAATTTTTTCAATTGCAGGGCTGTACAATGGGAATTTACGTTCTACGCCAACCCCATAAGATTCACGACGTACAGTAAAGGATGCATTATTTCCTTCGCCGCCTTCACGTGCGATAACAACGCCTTCAAAAACCTGAATACGGAATTTATCACCATCTTTAATTTTTACGTGAACTTTTACTGTATCACCAGATTTAAAGTTTGGGATTTTTTTATCACCTTTCAGTTTTGCAACTTGCGCTGCTTCAATTTTTTTAATAATGCTCATTTTACTTTTCCTTTATTAAATC
>CASEZC010000008.1 GCA_949292385.1 uncultured Pseudomonadota bacterium | reverse complement strand
AGTTTGTTTTTGGGGTGTCGTCTAATGGTAGGACAAGAGATTTTGGTTCTCTTTATCATGGTTCGAATCCGTGCGCCCCAACCAAAAAATTAAATCGTCCTTGTGACGATTTTATTTTTGGACGCGAGCTATCGGTTCTGCCACACAACGAAGTTGTTTGGTTCGACAATGAGTAGGTTTGAAAAGCAATGCGTTTTCAAACCGTTACGAATGCCCCGCAGGGCAACACCCGAGGGAATTAAGTGCGCTCCAATCAAAAATTAAACTGCCACAAAGGCAGTTTTATTTTTTACAAAAACTATCATCTTTTCTTTTGATTCATAAACAATACATTACCAAACAACTTATTTATCGCTTTCTTGAAAACATTATTATCTGGTTGACTCTTTGAAATAGCCGCCTTGTCTTCTACATGCACATAATTTAAAGCCGCCATATAAGACATACTTTTACTTTGTAAATCTTTTAACGCCTTGCGATATTCTGTATTAAAAACTTTTTGTCTGTATTCTTCTTGTGCCTTTGCTATTAAATTATAATCTATTTTATCAGCACGTTTGGTTATATACTCTTGCCTTTCACCAATATTTTCTAAATATGCTTCTTCTAAAATTTTTAACGTTTTTGCATCAATACCAAAGTCAGGAACATATTTTGATAAGTCAACAGCAACATATTTGCCCGTATCCGCATCATACAAACTATATGTAAAAAGTAATTTGCGTATATTAGCATAGTCCGCACCATCTGTTTTATCAGAAAAATACTTTAATGGAATTTGATTTAGACTTGTTAACGTATTTCCTAAAAACTGTTTTCTGTACTCTAAATCAAATGTTCTATACCAATCATTACAAATCTTGATAACAATAGCCGGTAAATCTGATAAGATTTTTTTACGCCATTCTATATTTTTACCACGCATTAATTCACTTAATTTATAAGAAGATTCACATATAGAAAAATCATTCTTATTATCAGACTTATTATATTTGTTAATATAATCTATCACTTCACCGATATTCGCTGAAAGCTCATCATCTCGCTCTTTATTGAACAAATCCACAACAGACAATTTGCAAGCGTTTTGATTATTAAATAAAGAATCAAAGAATATCATAGAATTCTGCACATGTCTGATTTCATGAAAAACGATATCTTTCTTTTTACGTTTATCAACAAATGTATTTATTAACGCCCAAAAATATAAATCATGTCTAGGAACAGAAGAAACCTGGCCATTTAAAACAGCATCTTTTATATTCAAATATTTTTTATATTCGTCTTTACTTAATACCAAAACATCATCATAAATTTTTATATTTGGTGCATTCGTATATCCTCTTGTTGCTTTTTCTTCCGTTTCAAATTCAGTACCATCTTTGTTAACCAACATATAAGGACATTCTAAGTTCATACCCTTGGACATATATGCAACGAATCCTTCAACGCTATAAATTGAAAATCCTTAATCTGAACTAATTGCGACATATTCCTAACCTTTACCTTGTTTTAAACTTTGTTTCAGGATTATATTTATACGTCTTGGCAAGAATTTCTTTTTCTTGCATTACTTGTTCCAAAGTTCTTATACCACGTTTTATCAAAAATTCGTTTTGACGTCTTTCATAAGCCTTTTGTTTTTCAGCAGACAAACCTGCCAAAACTTTTCCATATGGCGTAGAGAAAAATTCTGGTTTATAACCTAATTCCCAAGACAGTCTTATTCTGTCGGCATCCCACAAACATGCAGAAACTAAATCTTTTGCTTTGCTTCCTGTTGTATGTTCCTTTACCGCAGAAACTATTTTTTCAACATCAGACGGTAAAATATTTGGGTAATTTTCTTTTAAAAACTTTCTTGCAATAGGCTCGCAATTTGGTCCGTGATTTTCACAATAAGCATCGCTTGTTCTAGCACAATCATGCAATCCTGCTGCAAGAATAACTGGCATAGGATCTTGATGGACAGACAACGCCAAATCTATTCCAAACAACGCAACCTGCTGCGTATGATTTAAACCATGATAACCGTACCTAGGCTGATTCGTTATCTTTTCTATTTTCGGCAAAACGTCATTAAATAAAACCTTACAATAGTATTCTTTATCCAATAAAAATTGTCTGATTGAATCTGAACGACGCATTAATTTTTTATTAATATTGAATAAAGCCAATTTATTTTCGAACATTTCTTTACGATACCAATGTTCGATATTCAAAAAGCATTTTTCTTCTATTTCTAAATCTCTTGCACCAGAAATAACAGGGAACTTTTTATTACTAATATTATAATCAACATTCTGAGCAGGTAAATCTAGACGAATTATACTTTCCGGTCTGAATGGTATAAAAGAAACATGTCCATCATCTTCATGTTCGTTCGTATAATGAAAACCATCAAAACCAATAGATTCAAAATATTGAATCAATCTTTGTAAAAACAAATGATGACGATCTAAGGCTTCGTCTTTTTCAGATATAGAATACAACGTGTCTTGCTGTAATTCTTTTTTTACATCTTCCCATGATAAATTTTTATCAAATGGATATGTAGCAATGTAGTCATAAGTTAAAGGCAATTTCGTATTTCCCATTTCATCTATAAAATGAAACAACAACAGCCCCGTATAAAACTCTTTATCATGAATAGCCTCTACGTCTTGCAATTCATAAGTGTTCTTTAAATTAAGTTTTACAGGTATTATCTTGCCATACTTTCTGCTTTGCTCGTAAATAGCCCTAAAAACAATTTCATTGTGATTAGAGGCAGAATCTGTAACCTCGCCTTTTTTTACGCCAGAACGCGCAAAGGAATCTGCCGCACGCTTAGAACCAAAGTGCGACAACGGTCTGAAACGAGTAAACTCGTTATAAGTACCATGATAAAAAATATTGTTACCATATAAAAAGCGAGACATTTTCACCCCCAACAGAGCTAATATAGTACATTTTAACAATTTGTCAATAATATAATATATTAAAAACGATTGAAATTTTATACAGGAATATATAGAATGCGATAGTACATGGTCCCATCGTCTAGCGGTTAGGACGTCAGATTCTCATTCTGAAAACACGGGTTCGATTCCCGTTGGGACTGCCAAATTAAAGTTTTTTAGAAAAATGAAACACTTTTATTTTTTTAGACACGGCCAAACTAATGAAAATCGCGATGGCAAGCGATGCTCTACTGGTGACAACGCTTATTTAACAGAAGTTGGTGTAAAACAAGCACAAGAATTAGCAAAATACTTATCTGATAAAAACTTAGATATAATATATTCTAGCCCATTTAATAGAACCATTGAAACCGCTAAAATCGTCGCAAAAAGATACAAAGATTTACACATAGAAACAAACAACGCATTAAAAGAACGAGCTTTCGGATTTTGGCACCCCGAAACAGACGAAGCTCAAAATCGTTTAAAAGAAACTTTATCCATTGTAAAAAATTTTTTAAATAATGTTACAGAGCAAACCGAATATAAAAACATAGCAATTTCTTCACACGGTGGCATTACACGGGCTTTATGTTTTTTGGCAGGCAAAGAAATTGGAACAATAAAAAACTGTAGCTGTTTTCATTTTTCTTTAGAAAATGGGAAATGGACTTTTATTGAAAATTTTGATACAGATATAGAAGTAAAAAACATATCTGACAAACCTGCATATTAAAATAAAAAAAGCCGGCTTTTACCGGCTTTTTTTACATTGTTTTTAACTGCTCTTTTGCCTGTTCAAGCAAAGTTATTGCCATGTCTATCATAGCTGTATCTGCTTTTTGGACAGGTGCGCTTGGTGCAGAATACTGTTGTGCCCCAATATTTGATATAGCATCAACCGTATCTGGAAACGTACCTTCTTTTAGCAATTTCTTTACACCAGCAATTGTCATACCACGTGTGTAAAGCAATTCTTTTATTATGACAAGTTTATTAAAAACCTCTGTTCTATAATAACGTCTGCCACCTGCACCCGTCGTCGGTTTTACAGCCGTAGGAAACTGTTTTTCCCAATAACGCAAAGTATACGCAGGCACAGATAAGCGCTTTGAAACTTCATTTATAGACGCAAAGTATTCTTTATCCATGCCTGTTCTCCTTTATTATTATTGTTGTTCCTGTTGCGCCGCTTCGTTTTCTACTTCGGCCTCTTCTTCTTCATCACTCAGAATAGAAATAGCAGATACAACTTTTTCATTTTCTGCAGTGCGGAACAATGTCACACCTGCTGTACTGCGACCAGCAATACGAACGTCTTTTACAGGCGTACGAATTATCTTACCACCATCCGTTACCATGATAATATCGTTATCATCTTTTACCGGGAACGAACCTGCAACCGCGGTGTTCTTACCACCAAGTTTTATATTTGTAAATCCGCCACCACCACGATGCGTTGTACGATATTCATACGAACTTGTACGTTTACCAAATCCATTTTCAGAAATAGTTAAGATAAATTCTTCGTTTGCAGCTAACTCTTTCATCTTTGCTTCGTCCAGGACCAAAGTAGTCGTTTCTTCTTCTGCATCCGCTTCTTCTTCTATACCTGTTTCTGCACGACGCGCTGCACGGCTTTGCTTTATATATGCCGCACGAACTGCCGCGTCTGATTCACCATGATTCAACATCGCCATGCCAATAATTTTATCATCTGCTGGTAATGTCATACCACGAACACCTGTTGAATTGCGTCCTGCAAAGACTCTTATTTCTGGCACTGGGAATCTTATGCAACGTCCACGATACGTTGATAAAAATACATCTTGATCTTCTGTACATGGTAATACAGAAATCAAAGAATCTCCTTCATCTAACTTCATCGCAATTTTACCGTTTGCTCGTATTGAATCAAAATCTGACATACGGTTACGACGAACTGTACCAGATGCAGTTGCAAACATTAAGAAATGTTCTTTGCCAGAATTTTTAGCACGTTCTACATCTTCTTCTGGAACTGGCAATATAGCCGTTATTGTTTCACCGTTTTCTAATGGCAATAAGTTTACCAACGGGCGACCTTTTGCAGATGCCGCTGCTTCTGGTAACTTATAAGTTTTTAACTTATAGCACAATCCCTTGGAGCTAAAGAACAACAGTGGCGTGTGAGTATTTGCAACAAACACCTGAACAACATAATCATCATCTTTTGTTGTCATTGCATTTCTGCCCTTGCCACCGCGCTTTTGTGCACGATATGTATCCAAAGATACACGTTTAATATAACCCGTATTAGAAACAGTTATTACCATATCTTCGCGTGCAATTAAGTCTTCAATATCGATATCTATTTCTGCATCTGATATTTCCGTTCTTCTGTCGCTTGCCCAATTATCGCGAACCATAGTTGTTTCATCACGTATAATTTGAACAATTCTTTCGTGACTGCCAAGTATGTCCAGCAAGTCTTTTATTTGTGCACCAAGCTCTGTTAAATCATCGTGAATCTTATCGCGTTCCAGTCCTGTCAAACGATGCAATTGCAATTCCAATATTGCACGCGCCTGATCTTCAGACATGTAAAACATTCCATCCTTGTATTCCGTATTCGGATCATCAATCAATTGAATATAAGATTCTATATCAGACGCCTTCCAACCACGCGCTATCAATGCTTCACGAGCAGAATCAGGATTCGGACTGGATTTAATCAATTCAATAACTTCGTCCAAGTTACCAACTGCAACAGACAATCCAAGCAAAGTATGCGCACGGTTACGAGCCTTATTCAAATCAAATATTGTACGTCTACGAATAACCTCGGTTCTGAATTCAATAAATGCATCCAGTACGCCACGAATATTAAACAGCATCGGGCGACCACGATTAAGCGCCATCATATTTACAGGGAAATTCGTTTGCATTTCTGTATATTGAAACAAGTGATTCAATACTACATCTGCAATCGCATCACGTTTCAATTCTACAACTATACGCAAACCTTCTTTTGAAGACTCATCACGAATTTCAGAAATACCTTCTATGCGTTTATCTTTAATTAATTCCGCAATTTTCATTATCAATTGCGCTTTATTTACCTGATAAGGTATTTCATCAACAACAATTGCTTGATGGTCATGGAAAGTTTCCATATGCGTTTTAGCACGAACAATTATAGAACCACGACCTGTAGTATGCGCTTTATATGCACCGGCACGCCCCATAATCACAGCACCTGTTGGAAAATCAGGTCCAGGAATTATATTAAACAATTCATCATCTGTTAAATCTGGATTATTTAAAATTGCTAAAATACCGTTGCAAACTTCGCCCAAATTGTATGTAGGTACATTTGTTGCCATACCAACAGCAATACCAGAGCCACCGTTAATCAAGAAGTTAGGAAACTTAGTAGGCAAAACAACAGGTTCTTGTAAAGTACCGTCAAAGTTAGGTTGCCAATCAACCGTATCTTTATCCATATCATCCATAAGAGACGCACCAAGCTTTGACAAGCGCGCTTCGGTATAACGCATAGCAGCAGGTTTATCACCGTCACGAGAACCAAAGTTACCCTGCCCTTGAACAAGCATTTCTCCCATAGAAAAGTCTTGTGCCATACGAGCCATAGCTTCATAAATAGAACTATCTCCGTGTGGGTGATATTTACCCATAACATCACCAACAATACGCGCAGACTTTACAGTTGGCTTATTTGCAGGCGCTACATCATTCATAACATACAAAATACGTCTATGAACGGGTTTACAGCCATCGCGAACATCAGGCAATGCACGGTCTACGATAACAGACATAGCATAGTCTAAAAAGCTTGTACGCATTTCATGTTCAATAGACGACTGCGGGATTTTTATCTCGTTTATTTCATTGATATTGCTTGTTTCAGACATACTTACTTTTCCCCTATTTCTAACATATCGAGAATAGCAAATTTTTAGGCTTTTGGTCAAGAACTAACCAGCAAAAAATAGATTGACAAAATATTGTTTTTGGGTATAATAAAAGCGTAAAATCAACCAAAAAGTGAGATAAAAATGTTCTTACCGTTCTGGAGATTATTTTCGGCTTTGTTCATTTATTATTTAACGTTAGAGGCGTTAAAAAAAGTCGGTTTAATAAAATCTAAATAAAAAGGTTGCGTTTTATTAAAACCTGTGATTAAATAGACGCACAAAAGGATTTAGTTATGGCAACAAAACGTACATATCAACCTTCTAAAACACGCCGTGTTCGTACACACGGTTTCCGTGAAAGAATGGCTACTAAAAGCGGTCGCGAGGTTTTGAATCGTCGCCGTGCTGTTGGCCGCAAAAGATTGGCTGTAACAGCAGTAAATTAAAAAAACCGCATTCAGCGGTTTTTTTATTATCTTTAATCGTTATCTTCCCAAGTACACATAACAAATGCATGTTCCATATCAGGCGTGCAAATTTTATGTCTGGACACCAAACCATCTATCGCAACTCCAACTGTTATTTCAGGAGTATCTGGTTTTATTTCTTTTTTAAAGTTAAGCTCTATTCTTTTTAATTTGTGCTGGCTGCGATAAACATAACCGACACTTTCCGTTGCCCACACCGCATAGACTGCATTATTTATATGTTGATTAACATCAATATCATCAAAGCGACATTTCATCGCATGAAATTTTGTCGGTTCAAAATCCGGATACTTTTCAAAAGTTCTATCCCATGCACGCTCTGGAACTATATCCCACTTAGGTAAATCATCGTCTAGGCGCAAAGGACGACGGCGAGTCATATCTATCAATATCCACTGCGATGTAGCACGAACCATTAAACGACCATCACTGCCACGAACTTCAAAATCACGCGTTGCACGAACTCCGTCTTGATTTGAAGGCCACGTTATAAAAGATAACTCTTCTGCTTCACGTGGCATTTCAATAATATCTACAAGATAATGTGTCACAACCCATGCCATATTATGTTCTATCAAATATGTACGACCACAACCAAGAACCTCGGCATGAGTATCTGCAATACCCTGCAATTCATTCATAAGAATTAAAGGGCGAACATTACCGTATCTATCACATTGATATGCTTGAAGCACCCTTTTTTCAACGTATTTTTCAGACATAATAAGCCCGCCCTTTTTATTAATCTTTATTTTGTTGCTGAACAACAAAATCTAACCTGTCCCCACAAACAATCTGATTCGCACGTGCAGCAGATTTTATAACCCCATGCAAAGCAACTGGAACATCTGAAGGTATGGTTAACGTTTCTAATTTTGCACCATTACCAATCTTTTGTTCTGTACGCATACCACGAACCATTTTTAATAAATCCAGCGCAATTTGCATTTCAGAAACATCTGTATCACGTTTTGCATCAACTTCTGGGTAGGCGGTCAAATGCAAAGTTTCTCCATCCTCATATTGTTTGTAAAGTTTTTGCCACAACTCTTCCGTTAAGAAAGGTATAAACGGCGCATACAAACCAATTACTGCACGCAAAACTTCAAACAATGTCCACTGAGCAGAAAGTTTCGATTCTGCACTGTACTTTTCTGGTGACCAGAATCTATCTTTAATAAATTCTAAATACTGATCACAAAATACTTCATAGAAGAAAGTATCAATAGCTGCACGAGAATTATAATTATCGTACTTATCTAAATTTCTGCGAACGTCAGCAATTGTCTTATTTAATTCTGACAAAACCCATCTGTCTTCTATAAACCTATCTGCAACATCTACTTTTTGTGCTTTATCAGGTTCAAAATCAGACAAGTTCATCAAAACATACTTTGATGCATTCCACAGCTTAGTTAATAATTTTGAACCACGTTTAACTTCGTCATCACTATAACGAATATCCGTACCAATAGGCGCCGTTGCAATCCAATAACGCAATGCATCAACACCGAACTTTTCAACAGTGTCTAATGGGTCTGTGCCATTCCCCTTTGTCTTGGACATTTTTTGTCCTTTGGAATCGCGAACAAGACCATGGAAATTAACCGTTCTGAAAGGAACATCTTCCATAACATACATTCCCATCATTATCATACGTGCAACCCAGAAGAATATAATATCCGCACCAGTATACAACAAATCTGTTGGATAATATTTTTTCAATTCTGGTGTTTCATCTGGCCAGCCAAGCGTAGAGAAAGGCCATAATGCAGACGAGAACCAAGTATCTAAAACATCCTTATCACGCGTTAGCGTTTTTCCGCCGGCTTGCTTAACAGCTTCTTCTTCGCTTTCTGCAACATAAACATTACCTTCTTCGTCATACCATGCAGGTATATGATGCCCCCACCACAACTGACGAGAAATTGGCCATGGACGAATATCTTTCATCCAAGACATATACAAATTATAACGATGGTCTGGCATGAACTTTATCGCACCATCTTCTACAACTTTTATTGCCTTTTCTGCCAGTTTTTTAGCGTCAACAAACCATTGTTCTGTTAAATATGGCTCTACAACTACACCACCACGTTCAGAATAAGGCGTTGGTATTATCTTGTCTTCAATTTTTACCAACAATCCCGCTGCTTCTATATCCTTAATAACTTCTTCACGAGCCGCAAATCTGTCCATTCCACGATACTTTTCTGGAACAACAGGATTATCATTCATCTTTGCATCTGGCGTTAATATACAAATAGCTTTCAAATTATGGCGCAAACCTACCTGCCAGTCATCAAAGTCATGTGCAGGAGTAATTTTAACTGCGCCCGTCCCCTTTTCTGGATCAGCATGTTCATCTGCAATAACTGGTATTTCTATATCAGTTAATGGTATTATCGCTGTCTTGCCAATCAAATGTTTTAATTTTTCGTTTTCTGGATGTATTGCGATTGCTTGGTCACCGAATAAAGTCTCTGGTCTAGTAGTTGCAATTTCAATAAAGCCACCATCTTTTAATGGATAATTAAAGTAATAAAACTTACCCTTTTCTTCACGAGTCTGAACCTCTAAATCAGATACAGACGTTTGCTGTTTCGGGCACCAGTTAACCAAACTTTTTTCGCGATATACTAAACCGTCTTTATACAGTTTTACAAAAAGCTTTGTAACTGCACGCGACAGGCCTTCATCCATAGTAAAACGTTCGCGATGCCAAACAGGCGTTACACCCAAAATATGCAACTGATTTATAATCTGACCGCCCTTTTCCGCTTTCCATTTCCAAGCATAATCAAGCAACTGTTCTGTCGTCAAAGAACGAGGATTTATTCCTTTCTTTGATAAATCACGCTCAACCAACAACTGTGTTGCAATAGATGCATGGTCCGTTCCAGGTTGCCATAAAACATCATACCCACACATTCTTTTATAGCGACAAACTATATCCGTTAAAACATTATCTAATGCATGCCCCATATGCAAATTACCAGTTACATTAGGAGGAGGCATCATTATACAAAAAGCCTTCTTATCAGAATTTACATCGTTATCCCAAAAAGAATTCTTATCCCAAAATTCCTGTATTCTTGTTTCTATTTCACGTGCGTTTAAATTTTTTTCTAGTTCTATATTCATTTTTTAATCTCTAATTACTGGTTTCCAATTAGTTGTATCTATATTCTGTATTTCAGCAGGCAAATCTGAAACGCTTAACACATTCCAAGTCTGCGTTCTGCCGAACGGACCAATTTTCCCACGCACTCGTAATTTATCTTTGTTATCTTGCCATATCACACTGGAATAAACGCTTCCCTTTTTAGGATCCATTATCTTACCATCTGTATATTCAGAATCATCTTCATCCCAATCCATATCCCAAATAATATCAAGCCCTACATACTTTGGACTGCCAGAAACATTGTCTGCAACCCTTACAGGATTTTTCAACGTTTCAGAAACTACGCCTTTTTCATCATACAAAGCAATTATACGACCAGCCAAAAGACTGTCATCACCGTCTTTATATTCATACAATCTTACAATAGACTTAGGCAAATTAGTTTCATCATCTATGGTTTGATACACCCCAACAAAAGGCATATCAGCAAAAGCAAAACCAGAAAATAAAATCCCAAGCATTGATAAAGCAAGTTTCTTCATACTTATCCTCTTTTAAAATACATTATGAAAAATCCTAACAGATTTAAAACAAAATTCAAGCATACTATTTATGGTTTTTATCAAAAATCTTGACAAAACGCAAAACCGGTATAGTATTAAAATCAAATAAGGCACACATATGGACAGACAATCATTTCTTTTTTTCTATTATCTGATAATGAACAGTTATGTTTCAGTTACAAATATACCACAAGGAACAACATACGTAGTAACCATTGACAACGAAGACAGCAACCCAAATAACACACTTGCGATAAGTGTTTCTTATTCTCATTCAGATGCTAAAAACATCTACATAAACTACAGTTTGTATCTATATAATGATTTAGTATGTCAAATGTCACGTCCATTATTTGACACTAAGAAAAAACAACCTATCGATATAAAAAGAATGGAAATGTTGTTACAAACCTGTTCCGCAAAGATTATCGCACAAGAAAAGCAAGCACAGAAAAACCATATGTTAAAAACTATTTTTAACAGAAATTCCATGGAAAGAAATTAATTCATATCGCACGAACAACGCGACAAAATACAACGCCGTAAACTTCGCTGGCACCCGCCTTCTGTAAAACCTTTCTTAATTCTGCAAACGTGGCACCAGTTGTCATTACATCATCAACTAATAAAATCTTTTTACCTTTTACTTTTTCTGGATGAATTACTTTAAATACGCCTCGAATATTTTCTGCTCTTTCTTTTGCATTTTTATGTCCCATATCTGGTTTATAAATTCTATGAATACTATCCAAATCCATTTTTATTCCCAAAGCTTTTGATATTGGACGCGCCAATAAAACTGCTTGATTATAACCACGATGACGCAATCTACGCCATGCCAAAGGCACAGGTATAATCAAATCAGGCTTTTCATTCATATCACGCAGTGCCCACAACATAGCCCGAGACATAAAGCAAGAATATTTTATTTTTCCAGAATGCTTAAACGGTAAAACTGCAGCTCGCGAAACGCCATCATATACACATGCTGCCCGAATAAAATCTAAAACACACTGTCCAGACAAACAAGTTGGACACAATGGTTTTTCGCCTAAATCCAAATTAGCAGGAAACGGATAACCACATTTTTCACACTTTGGATTACCTATCCAATTAAAAGATGTCCAACAATCTGCACAAAGCTCACCATGAACAGACACAGGCGCACAACATAAAGGACAAGAAGCTGGAAATAAAAAATCAATACAATTTGTATAAAACTTTAAACACAAATTATAAAGCAATGACATTATTAACTATTTACCAAGACATGCTTTTATATGTCTTTTTGCTTACCGTATCACCAAACATATCACGTTGTTTTTGTGTCAACGTTTCATACTGATCTAATGAAATCATACGTAAAACTAATCCGTCTTCATCACGCTGTGACAAAACAGGTAATATACGTTGTTCAGAAATACCTGTATCACGCAGTACTTGTTCTACGATTGCCAATCTGCGCGCTGCCAACTTTCTGTCATCAGTATTATTCACAACACTTTGTGGAATAGAAACTTGAACTGCACGTGTAGGATTGCTTAATACAATACCAGCATATTCCGTTAACAAATTATAATTATCCCTTGATAAAGCAGAATCATCATTACGGAATTTTATTTTTATTTCTAATGGGCGTATTCCACCACTTTCTGACAAATCACGTTCTGATGTAAAACCTTCCGCAGTAGAAGACATATCACTAGCAACATCAAAACGGTCATCTATCTGAAAAGTCGACAAGTGTTTATTTTCTGACAAAAATGTTTTTCTAAAAGCCTTTCTTAATTCTGTTGGTGACATTTTTACCATATCATCACGAACAGATGCAATACGTGGAGATTCAACTTTTTTTACAGCACGAACAACAACATCTTCATCCATTGGAACAACCATTCTGGATAAACTTACTTCTGGTTCTGTTGTTTTAATAACATCGCGAGAAACAGCAATCTTTGGTTCGCTTTGTATTGAATCATTTTTTATTATATTTTGAGTTTGTCTGCTAGCAACACGAACTGGCGCAACCTCATTAACACTTTCATCTGCACGACGCTGCAATTCATTTAGTTTTGCTATTTGCGCATCCAACTCAGACAAAGATTGTTTTGCCACTTGCTGACGCGCAACTGGTTGTTCAGTCTTTTGTGCAGCACGCGCTACAACCGTTTTAGTAGAATTAATACTTTTATCCAAACTTTCTTCTGGTAATTCAAAATCACTTTTTATAACAGAAAATTCTTCCGGTCGCGGTAAACGCAATGAAGTATCATTCCGAGCCCACAAATCAGAACTTGGGCGACGAGGTGTAAGAACATCTGCGCTAGCAAAAATATTTTCACCAGAATCTTTTTCCGCAGAAACTTTTTCAACAACCTGTTTCTGTACACTCGCACGCGCGACTACATTACGTTTATTTTCTGTTTTTTTACTGTTTTGATTATTATTTGCAACAACGGCTTCTGTACTTTTTTCCAATTTTTTTGTTGTTGTTTTTACAACAGGTTCACCAAACGCCGCACGCGCAGAAACCCCACCAGAAGCCAAATTAACAACTGGCAAACGTGCATCTGCAAACGCAGGCAATATAAAAAACAAAGCTAGAACAGAAACACTTATCTGTCGCATTTTCCTTTCCTTCCGTTTCTATCATAGAACAAATGACGAATCGCAAGCAAGCACAAAATGCAACTAAATTTATTTTATTATTTCTTTTACTATATTTTTTACAGCGTTATTTTCTACCAAAGACTTTTTTGCCATCTTTTCTAATCTGGCTGGGTTATCAAATAACTCTGTTAACGTTGCTGTTAACCACTTGGTACTGAACTTATCTTGCGGAATTGCAAAACCACCACCTAATTTCGCAAAGCTAGCAGCATTTGCAGCTTGATCAGGATTAATTCCAAGTGGAACTAATATCGCACCACGCCCGATTGTTTCAAGTTCTACAACCGTACTTGCACCGCTTCTTCCTATAACCAACCAAGAATTTGCGATTGTACCCGCCATATCATGAACGAATGAAAGTACATTTGCGCGAATTTTATTTTCAGCATAAAATTTTTGTAATTTATTAACATTTTCTGGGCGTGTCTGATGCGTTACAAAAATCTTCTTATTTTTCATTTGCGATAAAGCAACAGGTACAACTTCATCAAGAATTTGTGCTCCTAATGACCCGCCTGTTACAAAAACACTAGGACTATCAGACAACTCTTTTCCTGCCAAAGCCAAAAATTCTTTACGAACAGGTAATCCTGTATAAACGACATTCAATCCAGACGTAGCAGGAACGCCAGAAACAGTTGGAAAGCTTGTCATTAACGTTTTTACCCAGCGCAAAGCAAATTTATTTGCACGTCCGATTGCGGCATTTTGTTCATGCAAATAAGTTGGAATTTTCCATAAATGCGCTGCAAATACTGCAGGAACAGACGCGTATCCTCCGAACGCAACCACCTTTTCCGGTCTTGAAAAAATAAATCTTATCGTTAACGCAAACGCAGAAACAGCAATTTTAAACAACGCCCAAACCTGCTTAATTCTACTTTTTGCGCCAACACCAGATGCCCATATATGGACAACTTTTGAGTTTTCAGGCTTACCTTCCGCGACCATTTTATCTACGCGCCCATCACAAGAAATCGTCACCGTATGACCACAAGAAACCAATTCCTCTGCAACACTAAGCGCAGGAAAAACATGTCCACCAGTCCCACCAGTCGCAATCCATATTTTCATTTTATTCCTCTTTATTTCCACTTATCTTCACGAACAACGGCTAAAACCATTCCAAACAATAAACAAAACGCAACAAACGAACTACCACCATAAGAAATGAATGGCAGCGTCATACCTTTCGGTGCAAAAATATGCAACGTTGACATCATATTAATACAAACCTGCGTACCAAACAAAGCGGCCGCACCACCTGCAACATAAAAAACAAACGGGTCACGCGCCTGCATAGCATCCGTCGTTAAACGCTTTAGAACATACAGTAACAGACACAATAAAGCGCACCCCATTATTGCACCTAAGTCTTCAACAATTGCCGCAAATATAAAGTCCGTATGCGCATCGGGCAAAGACTGCTTTACAAAAGCGTCATCGCCACTGCCCAGCAAACCACCATGCTGAATAGATTGAATTGATTGACGCACCTGATAAGTATCACCTGTACCAGAGAACCAAGAAACGATTCGGTTATGAACGTGTGACATTGTAAAGAACGCAAACGTACCAACCAGTGCAACAATACCTATCAAAACTGGAACAATCACCCATGGAAGTCCTGCCATAAAAACCATACCAGACAAAACAGCAAAGTATAAAATAGAAGTACCCAAGTCAGGATGTCGCAAGATAATCAAAAACGCAGGCAAAAACACTGCCAGATAAGACCACCAACTGAACCATTTTAAACGCCAAGCTTCTTTATTAAAGAAAATATCCGAACCGTATTTTTCTTTCATAGAAGCCAAAAACCATGCAGTTACAATTATAAATCCAGGTTTCATTATATCTGATGGCATAATATTAAATGGCCCCAAAGCAACAAATCGGGCCGACCCCTTTATAACATGAGGTGCAACCAATGTAACCAACAGCAACAACAATCCAACAGCAACATTTAACCAAGATATACCAAGAACCCACTTTTTATTTAGCATACTTGCGACAAACAACGTCGTCAGCCCTATGCAATAAAAAGGCAAAGCTTTTAAAATAAAAAAGTGCCACGGTTGCCCTATTCTTTCAGCTGCAACAGAACCGGCAGAAATCATAAATAAAACGCCAGTAAAAATTAATATCAACAAGGCACCCAGCAGACGACGGTCTACTTCAAAATACCAACTTGTAAGCTTACTTTCTTCCGTTCTTCTAAACATATCTTTGCTATTATATCATCTTTTTTAAGAAAATATACTGATGAAAAAAACATTTGTATAAAAAAACCGGTTTGCACCGGTTTTATTTACGCGAACTTTAACAAGACCAACGCCAGACCAGAAAATAGAATAGATACTATAAAAAATCTTTCTACTATCTTCGTTTCAGTCCAGCCAAGTTCTTCAAAATGATGATGTAATGGCGCACGCAAAAATACTCTTTTACCAGTACCTGTTATTTTACGAGACGCTTTGAAATACATTGTCTGAATAAAAGACGACAACAAAATCAAAACCATCATACCAGCAGAAATTGCCATTATTATTTCCGACTTTAATAACATTGCGACAGTACCCATAAAACCACCAAGTGCCAAAGAGCCTACATCTCCCATAAAAATAGAAGCAGGTTTTGAGTTATACCACAAGAAACCAAGAACAGCACCAAAGGCTGCTCCTAAAACTGCATAGAGCCCACTTGCAGTTGGCAAGAACATTACTGTATCCATAAATCCTATACGCGTCGCACCATAAAGAGCAACCACTAACACAACCAATACGGGCATATATAACTTAGCCAACATACCATCCAGCCCGTCAGTTATATTTGTCGCATTTGCACTGCCGGCAATAACAAAGTAAGCAAATACATAATAAAAAATTCCCAGTGGCAAAATAATACCAAACGGCAACGACAAAGATAATTCTGGAATATATGGTGGCATAGTCTTATTAATTAAAAATGCCAAAACAATAACACACAGCGCTTCCACTGTTAAACGAAATGCAGGCGAAAGACCATTAGAAGCCTTTTTAGATTGTGAAACTACTTTTTTATAATCATCTGCAAATCCTATCAACCCGAATAATACCAATGCCAATAAAGCAATCCAACCTGTTGGATTTTCTAATGGCATAAATAAAACACTGGCGATTATTATTGATATACAGACAAGTATTCCACCCATGGTAGGCGTGCCAGCTTTTTTACGATGCGATTCGGGAACATTTTCACTTATAGGCTGGCCCTTCTTTTGCAGACGATGCATCGCGCCAATAAATGACTTTCCAAACAATAAAACTATTAAAAAAGCGACACCAAACGCAGCAGCAAACTGAGTCCAGCCGCTTGCAAAAAATCTGGCGCCATTATCTAACAAAAAAGATGTCAGCATAAAAATTCTCCTTCTTATGCTGACATTCTACCACATTAATTTAACATTACAAAATTATTTGACTTCACAAACTATTGCTTCTCCGTCATTAAAGAACAAAGACCAATCCTGTCCTTTATTCCACAATGTTACAACTGTGTCATTTAAGTTACCAACATATCTTGCACCAGATGCTGACATTGCTATATCCAAAGTCATAGAATCACCATTAATTACGGCATTCAATTTTTCACCGTCTTCTGACATTAAAATTTCAACGTTATAATCGCCACAAGTTGCATTTATAACTTCCGTCTTTTCACATGCAGAAAGTGCTAAGCCAATCGCTATTAAAGGTAAAAACTTTTTCATTTCTCTTCTCCTTTTTTATTTAAATTTAATATACACCTAAAATACACCACCGACAATAGGTTCTGTTACCTTGGCTTTAACACTTGGGGCTGGGTTTGGACCTTGCCCTTCTTTGAAAGCTTCGGTAATAATTATGCCGTTTGGGTCAGCTGATGCAGCCGCGCCACTACGACGATTTACACGAACAAATGTCATACCATCAGGAACCGCAAAAGGCTGATCTTTTTCGTTTGCCAATGCAACTTTCATAAAGTCAGCAAACACACGTGCTGCCATATGACTGCCTGCCCCTTTTCCCAAAGGCTTTGGCGTATCAAAACCAAGATATACACCTGCTATTAAGTTTTTAGAAAAACCTATAAACCAAACGTCTTTTACTTCGTTCGTAGTCCCTGTTTTCCCAGCGATTGTATGACCAGGAACGCGCGCCTGCTTGCCAGAACCACGTTCTACAACACCCTGCAATATAGAAACTATTTGATATAGACTCTGTGCATCTGCCAAAGGTTCGGTATCTACAACCTTTTCTTCTGGCAACATACCTTCTTGCCATTCTACAAGTTCTGTTTTTTGACCGTCTATGACCCTGCCGTATCTATCTTCGATATAGTCTACTAACTTTGGTTGAATAGCATAGCCACCATTTACAAAAGCAGAATAACCTAAAACCAAACGCTGCAAAGTCGTTTCTCCAGAACCCAAGGCTAACGACAAATTAATATTATCCAAATCTGGTGGATATACCCCAAATCTCTGCGCAACACCTATTGCGTTCTCTACACCTATCTGTTGTACCAATCTAACTGTTGGAACATTTCTTGAAGTTTCCAACGATAAACGCAAAGGTATTTCTCCTAAAAACTTTTTATCATAATTTTCTGGTTTCCATAACGTGTTATCTTCACGCCAACCAACAATCGGTGCATCTAAAATCATCGTTTGCGGTGACATACCACGCTCTAACGCGGCAAGATAAGCAAACGGTTTTATCGTACTACCTATCTGGCGCATAGCCTGCGTTGCACGATTAAAAGAACTTTCAGAAAAAGAACGGCCACCAGACATTGCCAATATACGCCCCGTATGCGGATTCATAGCAATTATTGCGCCCTGTAATTTTTCTTCACGCCCATTGTTATAATTATCCAACTCTTTATTCAATGCTGCACTGGCGGCACGCTGAAATTCTGGAACTATCGTTGTTTTTATATACAAACCCTGGTTGTACAACGTTTCACGACCAAGAGTTTCAAGCAGTTGACGACGAACGTCTTCTGCGAAATATTGAAAATCTTCTTCCATTTGCGCGGTAAAACCACTGTTTATATTTAATGGTTCCGCAGCTGCTTCATCTGCCTGCGCCTGCGTAATAAAACCTTCTTCCACCATACGACGTAAAACATAATTCCTTCTTTCTATCGCACGGTCACGATTGTTTGGCGCCTTTGGTAAAGAAGCCAAAAATGCGCATTCTGCCAAGCTCAATTCAGACACTGGCTTATTAAAATACATCAATGCCGCTGAACCCACGCCATATGCGCGTGCACCTAAAAAGATTTGATTAAGATACAGCGTCATTATATGTTGCTTTGAAAAACTGCGTTCCAGACGAAGTGCTAATATCGCTTCTTTTATCTTACGAGAAATTGTTCTTTCTGAAGTTAAAAAGAAGTTCTTTGCAACCTGCTGCGTTATCGTTGAAGCACCAGAAAAGCTTGTATTAAAGCCAAACATTCTCATACTGTTATTAACCAAAGCACGGGCAATTCCTTGTACATCAATACCAGGATGCGTCCAAAAGTTTTGATCTTCTGCTGCAATAAACGCATTTACCAACTGTGGTGGCATATCTGCAAAATCTATAAAAACACGACGTTCTTCGGCATATTCTATCAACAAACTGCCGTCAGAAGCGTATAAACGCGTCGCAACAGGCGGTGCGTATGTTGCCAACTTCTTATAATCTGGCAAATCATTTCCATATATTAAAATTAATACAGCTAATGCCGCAATGCCTGCGGTAAAGCCCCAAAATAATAAATTTAGTAAAACACGTAATATTTTTTTTAATTTCATAAGCGAAAGTTTAAGATATTTATTCTGCCTTTGCAAGTTTTGTATTACAATAAAAAGGCAACTCGGCATACAACGATCCAGAGGAGAGAAAATTTTCTGTCACGCCGAAAACCGAGTTATAAAAAATTATTTGTTTAGCTTAAAAAAACCGCTTATGCGGTTCTTTTATAATTCTACTTTACCGTTCGTTGCAATCAAATCTGTACCCATTTCTATCTTACCGCCCGCCTCGCGAACAAGAAGTTCTCCGGCTGCAACCTCAGCATAATCAAGCGGATCCGAAACGAATGCGTCCAGCTTTCCAGCTGCAACCCATGCTAAATCTAACGCTGGACAACCCGTACGACGAACGTCACCAATTGTCTTTCTTGTATCTGACGTATTATAACCAACCGTTAAATCAGCCGGCTCTGATAAATTAGAAACCTTTACTTTTGCTGAATGATATGCTGAAAACACGTATGCACCACGTTCTGCTTCGGCATAATATAATCTTTCATCTATTGGTGAATAAACCAATGCGATTTTTGTTTCATCATTACTACGCAAAGCCAAAGAAATCGCAAAATGCGGATTACCACGAACAAAATTTGCCGCACCAGACAATGCCAGCACAAATTCATCACGTCCATCACCGTCATGCGAAACATTCGGTGTCAATAAACCAGCAGATGGACGAACCAACAATAAATCTGACAGAATACTTTCTTCTATACGCGCAGATGCCTTTTGTACAAAATCACGCGCACCACGCAAAGACTGCTGTAAATTTTCAACTTCCCCGAAATCATGACGCAAACCAGACGCTGTACGCTGCAACGCCATAAACATCCTGTTTAATTCCGAAGAACCTTTTATTAACAGTTCCATACTCTGCCCCCGTCAGATATATTTGAACTTAGAAATTAAATCCAGCAAATTTATTCTTAAATTCTGCCGCACGACGACCCTTGTCACCTGCGTTTGTACGCTGACCTGTCCAAGCAGAATGATTCAAGTTATCTGTAGACAAAACCAAGTCTTTCTTTACAGAAGAATACATCTTTACTGTCTTGCCGTTAGTCATTGTAACGTTAATTTCATGATATTCTGGATGAATGCCTTTTTTCATCTTTTTACCCTTTTTAATTTTTTTAAGCTTGAAAATTATACAAGTTATTTTACAGAAAGCAAGAATTATTAATAAATTAATATCTGCCTATGCATCCAAGATAAGAATTACCCGTCGATTCCAGAACGTTTATAAACTGATTCTGGTTTTTACCAGAAAATAACGCCAGTATCGTTCCTGCATCTGTCGCTAACATGTCCGCAACAGTCGCAATACCAGAATTCATTTTCTTGAAAAAGCCGCTGGCCGGATATATTTCCGCCGCCAGCAGCTGGTTTTTACCCGCTTTTTCGCGACCCTTTGCGTAATTCTTTGATTCTATGACCATCAACTGACATTCAGGTGAAATTATCATTTTATCCGTCACAGTTGCATCTGTTCCCAGTAATTCACCCCACCATCCCGTCGATTCACAGAAAACAGGGTAATAAACCGTTGCATCTGGATTAGATGTAAGCAATGCCTGCAAGTCTAAATCACCAGTTATTACTTCTGGCATCACACCGGTGGCGGCGTTTATAACCTTACGAGACAGCTGATATTCTGTATCCGCTGTCGTCTTGCGTGGCCAATAAAGAATCGGAAACTGTTTCATTGATATGAATTATATCAGATTCGGAATATACAAAAAAGTACCCTGCTGTAAATAAAGCACTTGATTTTTTATTTTTTTAGTGCGGAATACCATTTTTTAAGGTTTTGCCACGTAATATCTATGTTCTTTTTTGTCGTTTCATAAAAACTTGTAGGTATATTTACATTCGCAAACAGCGTTTTTACCAATGCAGGTATCATCGTCATAAACATAGCAATGAAAATTCCCATTAAAATAATCGTTACTATGCTGTCGTTTCGCATCATTAAACCATCCATCAAAATACTAGAATCATTCTGAGATAATGCTAATTGCAACCTATCCGCCCCATCCCATTGACCAAATATTGCGTTTAAAAACATTATGGCAAAGGTCACAAACACACCAACCATAGCAATTCCAGCTGTCCCTTTTATAACATTATTTATAGTATTTTTTATATTTCCACCACCATCAGGAAATACTGACCATCCCTTAAAGAGCCAAGACAACATCATAAACGGCAACATTATTAAATCTAACGATAAACTTATAAATATCTCTAAGAAATACAAAGGTATCGGCAGTAGTGCAAAAAAGAACAACACTAAAATCAATAAACCAGCAAAGAAAATAGGAACATTTGGGAAAATTGGTACTCCCCACATTATCTTATGCATATATTCTTCATTAAACGCCATATTCAGCATAGTCCAACCAACCGTCATACCAAGACCGGTCATCTGATGGACATTTGCAATCTCGCACGCTAAATTATGACGTAATTTTGGTGAATACGCCCCAGATTCCGCAGCAGATTCACTTACCGAGGCAGGATCAGCAATTGCCGTTGCAACAACACACTTTGCAAAATCTTCATTTCCTGAAACTGCCCTGTTCAAAGAAAGTCCTACATTAAAAATAGGCTCTATCACAACACTTGTAATTAACCGTGGCAAAGGTATTAATAATAACGCACCAACAAAAGCCAACTTCATAAAACGTACACTAAATGTACTTACCAGCCCCCAAGGTTCATCTATTTTTGCATTTAAAAAGCCTGCTAATAATTTCCATGCGAACCACACAGCCGTTAAACCAAGAGCAAACGGAAAAATAACACTGCCTATGGCGCTATATGCACGTGGCAATAAACCTGACATCGTTGCCATTATTTCTGAGAACATTTGGCAAGACCAACAGGTAGAAAAAAAACTTAGTGCATCTTGCATATCTACGGGCGCTGCCGTTCTATAAATAGAAAAACCTGCAATTGCGCCAACGCCTGCGATTGCACCCACTACAAGTGGTATAGCAGCACCTGCCGAAAACGGCAAGAACGATAAAAAGACTATCCAAAACTTTTTTAGCCTGTTCATTGTTTTTAAGTATACCATATTTTGCAATAAATGTGATATAATTGAAAAGATAAAATAATTTAGAGAGAATGAATTTATTCAAATATAAATTTTTAACATTTATAAAAAGGCTTTTTCCGGCTTTGCTCTTGTGCGCATTTATGCTTATGCCGGTGCCAGCAAAAGCAGATATTGTTGACGCTTTAAACTTAGCCCCGTTAATTCCTAATATTCTTGATGCATTTATGGCGGTGGCAACTGGCGGATACGAATTTTTCGTCGGAAATGGTGATGGCATAATTTACATTTTAGTATGGGGATTTTTAGTCATTTCTTTATCTCTGTATGTTCTAAAAATGTATTTCCCTAAGATGTGGGTTTCTTTCTTTGGTTTTTCTGGTGGTGGAGAATTGGTAGACGGGAAAGCAGACGCAATGTCTATCATAACAAATACACTAAAACCAACTATTCGCGCAATTATTGCAGCGCTTATATTATTACAATTAAAACCTGTTTACCTTACAGAGTTTTTGGTTAACCCTTTCTTACAATTTGGGGCTATTTATACAGAAAGTCTTACGAACAGTCTGAACGAAACAGGCATAAAAGCAGAAAAAATAGAATGCCCAAAATCTATCGTAGATAAAGGTTGGATTTCTGAATCCAGTTGTGACTTTATGATACAACCTGTTGCGGATATATCTCATGCAAACAATCAAGTAATAAAGCGAGGCTTTGATTTTATTAAACGCGGATTGCGCGGATTAGTTACGCTTGTTCCACATGGTGGCGAAGACTTCTTAAATCTTGTTACGGGAATACTTTTAGTTTTTACTTTTGTTTCCAGCAACTTGTTCATGGCACTGCTTATAATACAGGCTATTTTTGACTTCGGTATGGCATTAATTTTATATCCGTTCCAAGTCCTTGTATATGTTGTTAAACCAAACGATAAATGGTTCGATATATGGCCTGCTTTTTCTGGAATAACAAAAGCGTTACAGCAATTAATTTTAACCATGATTTCTTGCGCTTTTATTCTTTGCGTAAATATTGCGATTATAAAATCTTTATTCCAATGGAGTTCTTCGGTATTTGTCGTAGCCGCAGGCGGAAGTGCGTCTTCAAATGTACCACAAGTTGCAAATAGTGCTATGGGATTTGGTGAACATTCTATACTTTGGTTATCTTCTGTTTTAACTTTTTATCTGATGTTAAGTATATTTAACATGACACGTCAAAAGCTTGATGCTTATGTAGGCAAAGGTAAAGACGCGCTATATAACCAAGTCAAAAAAGATACAAACACAATCTGGAAAAATACAAAAGACTGGTCAAAAAAAGTAGGCAGCGCAATCGGATGGATTAAAAAGAAATGAACAACTTATTAAACCCTTTAATCGATTCAACTGTTCAGTGCTGGGGCTGTCCTATTTTTGACCGCTTGTTTCAGATAGTTTCAAACGCAGCTGCCGCAGCTTATAAACAATTTACTGTTTTATGCGTAATTATTTTCTGCGTGTTATTTGCGTTCTTCGTCTTAAACGCTGTTTGGAAAAACATGAAAGCAGGCGGCGGAGACGACCCGTTTTATCAAAAATCTATCAAACCTGTATTCATAAATTCTTTGGTAGCGCTTACTTTCTTAAGTATGGGAGTGTACTTACCAAGATTTGTAACCAGTGTAACGTTCGAACCTGCCGCGAACTTAGCTCTTATTTACACTCAAAGCATGGTGCACACAGACAATGAAGCAGTGGCTGAAAAAGTTTCTTATCAACCTATGCCAATGGAAGACACAGGATTCTTTCGACCGCAACTGCGCGACACAATCGTAATGATGATGAAAACAACCATTACACAATTTCAATCTTATATGAAACTTGGCGTGGCTGTTATGGATAAAGCGTTTTCATTAGAGGCTTTACTTGGTATAGGTGCTTTTATAAAACATATCATTCTATTCTTTATCGGACTTTATATAACATATGGATTCTTTAAACTATTCGTAAGATTTTGTTTTTATTTCGCAGATATAATAATAGCTATGGCATTCTTCGCGTTTTTCTTTCCGTTCTCGCTTATATTAGTTGCATTTAAGGGCTCAAATGCACCAGCCTGGTTTTCTTCTCTTGGGAAAAAAGTAGGAACAAATCAATTTAAGACTTTGATTAATGCAATAATATCTTTAGTTTCCGCAGTTCTAACTTATACCGTCATAATGGTAATTATCGCAAAATTCTTTTCTGCGCCAGGACAATCTGCTGATGAAATTATGTTGATGATTACAAGCGGTGAAATTTTTGCGTCTGACCTATCTTCTGAAAACTTGGCGGACATGACGCTTATTGGCTGCATAATTTTAGTTTATGTGTTAAACTTCATTTACGGGCAAATTCCAAAAGTAACATCTATGGTAATGGATACTTTTGGCGTATCCGAAGAAAAGGCATTAAGCGAACAACTAGCCAACGATGCTATGAAACTGACAACCAACGTTATTAATACTGCAACAAAAATAGGAAAAACAATTATAACCGGTGGGGAAGAGGAAAAGAAAGACGGTAAAAAATAAAAAATGAAAGCTCAACTGATAATGATTTTCATAAGAATACTTATGGGCGGACTGGCTTTAGGTCTGGGCATTTGGTATTTGTCTTCTTCTATCGGTGGAGCTGCGCTAACATATACCAGCATGGATAATTTTATGACCGCCGTCGGTGCAACAGATGGAAACGTTGCAAACGTAAATGGTTGCTTTATGTGCAACTATATTTCAGAACTGTTCGGTGTAATCGGTCGTGCTGCTGAAATGTTTTGGACCGCTATGCTGGACAACATCTGGATTTTAATGGCGTTAGGATTCGGACTTTTCCTTTTCATATACACTGCACAATATTTATTTGACGCGGCAAAAAAAACAACCAGTCTTGATACTTCTGAAAAAAAATTAGAATTCAAAGGATGGTTTGACAAAGTATGGCGTCAAGGTGCACGCGTGATGATTGTAGGCGCGTTAATGGGGATGCTGGGTATGGGTGGAACGGCTGCGCTTAAGACTGTTGCTAACATAACAATAACGCCTGTTCTTTTTGTAGGCGCGGAATTATCTATGGCAGCAACAGGTGTTTCCGATGTATCTACATGCGCGGCATTAAGCGTAACTAACAATAGTGATGATTTGCTTAACCCTGTTTTACAACCTTTTATGTGTGTAATGGGCAACATTAACAGCGTTATGTTGGCAGGCGCGGCAGGTGGCTTTGCATTAATGAATTACGCTTGGTTGGGACTTGGCGGTGGCGCTTTCACTTGGGTTGCAGGACTATCGCTGGTTCTTATGTTCTTGTTCATAGGTTTTAATCTTTTCTTCAAAGTTCTGTCAGTTGTTTTTAAACTGGTATTTTTGATAATATTTTTACCATTATTGTTGGCAGCGGCTGCATTCGAACAAACTTGGAAGCTTGCTGACGGAGTAGTAAAAAATGCTATAAATATATTAGTTAAATCAGCTATTCAAATCGTAGGAATTACATTAGAGGTTCTTATAATATACGCAACCGTATCTTATACAGCAGATGAATATTTTCCAGGGCCAAATGACGGGTATAGTGCTATCTTACCACCGATGATGGGTCAGAAAGTTGAAAATCCAGACGCTCAGACATTATCTGTCATGAATGTTTTTTCAGAATGTGAAAAAGTCGCACTGGCCGATGGCGAAATGAATGAAGACAAATTTAAAAACTGCTTTACTGCACGCAAAGCAGAAGTAGAACGTAAATACCCAGGGGCGTTTGATTTCTTATCTGACGGATGGGATTTCATGTTGCTAATGTTTGGTTTGTTCTTATTGTACTTCTATGTAATAGAACCAAAAATCAAAGGAATTATTGTTGGTGCAGGAAAAGAACAATTTGATTTCGGCAATTGGATGAAAGACTTGGGCAAAAAGATTTGGAACAGTCCTGTACAAATATTTGAAAAAATATCAAAGGCTATGGGAAAATAAATAGATGAGTTTTATAAAAAAAATCTTATCAAAATTTATAGTATGCGTTACCGCATTACTGATTTTATTACCTGCAAACGCTGCAAGTAATTTACCTATGGCCGAAATAGGTGACCATGGAAATTGGCTGACGGAAAGCAACATAGAGTTATTCAAAAAAGACATAACTAATGATATGACTTACTTTCAATCAGGATTCCAAAAAAATCAATTAGTTGAAGATTATGTTCCAATAGAGGCAAAAGTTGGTTTGGCGTTTATGAACGCATTATCAATGGTTGGCGACATAATAGATAATTCTCTGATACGATTTGTAATCATATTCATCATAGTTGCTTACATATTTTGGGTAATGTTTGAAGCCTATAATATGATGACAAAAGGTAGCAGCGCGATGGATTTGACCGTTAACCTTGTAAAAAAAGCCGCAGTAATTACTATTTGGTTAATAATACTTGAACAGGGACCTGCACAGATTTTTATGTGGGTTATGGGGCCGATTATACAGGTCGGCACATATTTATCTGACTTAATATTAAATACAGTTGCAAATGTTGCAGGTGCTGAAATACCAGATACTTGTGCTGCAATTCGTGAATATGCTGCAGCTCATACTTCTGCAAATATGCTGATTGACGCAAACGCTGCCGCAGACATGCTTTGTGTACCTACGCGTTTATCTGGATTCTTTTATACAGCTGTTGCTGCTGGATGGCAGTGGACAATCGCAGGCATAGGAAGAAGCGCATTTACAACCATTGTTGGAATCATATTCATTTTCGTATTTGTAAAAGCTATTTGGAAATTTGCACTTATGGCTCTTGGCGTAATAATGGACTTGTTCCTTGCAGTTTTATTGTTACCATTTACCGCAATAGCTGAAACAATTGGCAAAACATCTTACAAAGGCATCGCAGGAGATATTTTTAACGGATTCTTGGGGATATTTAAAACCCAATCGTTATCTTCACAAATTCAAAAGTTTGTAAACGCTGCCATTTATTTTGTCTCTTTATCAATAGTAATAGCAGTTTGTGCCGCTTTATTATCTGGCGCAGTTACATCAAATCTTGCGGCTGAAATTCCAACACTGGAAAATACCAATTTCGTAATAACTTTATTAACCGCGCTGCTGGTATCATACCTTGCAAATCGTGCTGATGAAATTGCTAAAAACTTGGGTGGCAGCATAGACGCAAGCTTTGGAACAGACTTCGGAAATCAGATAAAGAAACTTTGGAATAATGCTTCTGGATACGGTAAAAAGGTTATAGGTATTATAAGAAAACCAAAATAAAATTTTATTCTGTAATTTCTAAAAATTGACGTGCAACCTTTTTTATACCTTTATTACGGAAAGCAACCGTTAATATATCTCCGCTTTCTTCTATAACAACGCCACGCCCCAATTCTGAGTGATTTACCAACTTGCCAACAACGGATTTATTTTCCTTTATGCGCGGTGCAGGACGCGACTGATAAGATGTAGGCATGCGCGAATATGAACGCGGACTGCCACCTTGAAAATCCAGAAACTTATTATCCATTTCTGTTATAAAACGACTTGGCGAATTATATTGACGCTGACCAAATACCATTCTGGACATAGCGTTAGTTATAATTGCACGTCTGCGCGCACGCGTAATGGCAACGTAGGCAAGTCTTCGTTCTTCTTCCAGCGCACCCTCGTTTACAGCCATTTCATTCGGAAATATACCTTCTTCCCAAGCAGGTAAAAATACTGTATCAAACTCTAAGCCCTTGGCAGCATGTATCGTCATTATACTTACTGTATCTATCGCCTTTGACTCGTCATCAGAATCATTATCGTCGGTCATCATCAATGCTGCATGCTCTAAAAATTCTGGCAACGAATCATATTTAGATATCACATTAGTTATCAATTCTTTTATGTTATCTAATCTATCAGAAGCATCTACATCTTTTGATTCACGCCACATTCTTATATAACCGGACCTGTCCAATAAACTTTGCGTAGCTGCACTGGGTGACATAGTGTTCCAATCAAAATTAAATGCTTCTAAAAACTCTTCCGCAGCTAATTTTTGTTTTCCTGTCAAAGACGCTTTTTTTAGTCCGTCCATCAAACTACTTCCTGCACTACGTAATTTAACAAGCGCAGCATTTCCAAAACCACGACGCGGCTTTCCAATTACTCGTAAAAAAGACAAATCATCAAACGGATAAACTAATAATCTTAAATATGCCACGGTATCTTTTATTTCCATTCGGTCATAAAACTTCTGAGCACCAATTAATCTGAACGGTATACCGCGAGATGTAAGTTCTTCTTCAAACATACGAGATAGACTTCCCGCACGAATTAATATCGCATAATTAGAATAAGGTTCTGAATCTTCTTTATGAGCTATGGTATCCGCAATTATACGAACTTCATCCCAATCAGATGGCAACGTAAGAACATAAACAGGTTCACCATCATTTATACCCGGCGCACTATGCAAATCTTTTCCTAAACGCCCCTGATTATGACGTATCAAAGAATTAGCAGCACCTAGTATATTAGGCGTACTACGATAATTTGTTTCTAGTCTTATTATTTTCGCATCCGGAAAGTTTTTTTCAAATTCTAAAATATTTTTTATTTCTGCCCCACGCCAAGAATAAATTGACTGGTCATCATCGCCTACACAACAAATATTCGGGAATTCCGTTCCTTTTGTTATAAGTTCTAGAAATTGCATTTGTGCTTTATTTGTATCTTGGAACTCATCAACCATAATATATCTGAACTGACGTTTATATTTTTCCAAAACATCTGGATACGAGTTAAACAAGTCTAAAACTTTTAATATTATATCTCCAAAATCAACGGCACCAAGACGAGCTAGCTCCGCATTATATGCATTTAATATTTTTTTTGCTGTTTCAGATATTTGTTTATCGCCGTTCAAACCTTTATCTTTTATAGCAGAAATCCTCTCTATCCAATCAGAAGGATTAAAGTCTTTAACATCCAGGCCCATATCTGAAAGAACAGTTTTCAAAATAGATTTTTGCTCATCTTCACCATAAATCAAAAAATCACGACGCAAACCAATTGCAGATGCATTCATTCGCAATATACGCAAACAAATAGAATGAAAAGTTCCACACCAAACGTCTGCTGCATACCATCCACCACCATCAACAGCGAACGCAGCAAGGCGATTTTTCATTTCATTTGCTGCTTTATTTGTAAACGTAAGTGCTAAAACCTGCCACGGTTGTGCCAATCCGTTATTTAATATATATGCAATCCTAGTTGTTAAAACGCGCGTTTTACCCGTTCCTGCGCCAGAAAGGACTAACAATGGACCTTCCGTCGTTTCAACAGCTTTTTTTTGTTCTTCGTTAAGATTTTCTAGCATTAAATTCACCAGTTCATTATAATACACAAAGCTGAATTATTAAAAGCATATTTTTATAATAGGAAGGGATTATGAAACGCGTTATCTGCTTTGATATAGAAACAACTGGTTTAGAATATATGCGCGGTGACAGATGTATAGAAATCGGTGCCGTTGAAATGATAGACGGTCAAATTACAGATAACTCTTTCCACGAATACATTAATCCAGAAGGCAAAATCATTCCGCCAGATTCATATATGGTCCACAAAATATCTAATGCATTTTTGGAAGACAAACCAAAGATGTCAGAAGTTGCCCCGAAATTTTTAGAGTTTATTGGCGACAGCCCTATTGTTGCACACAACGGTGCAGACTTTGACTTTCCTTTTATAAATTACGAGCTTTCTAAGTTAAACTTGCCGCAAATTCCACGAGAACAACAACTGGATTCTATTGTAATTGCAAGAAATCGTGTTTTCGGCCCTAAAAGTTATTCCTTGGACGCATTGGCAAAATGGTATGGAATATCTCTTACCGCACGCGCAGATGCGCACGGCGCATTAATCGACGCAGAAATTTTAGCAAAAGTTTACAAAGAACTTGAAAACACGGCACCAGCCCCAGACGTAAGCGAAATAATCGCAAAACAGCACGAAGCTTTCTTACAACATCCAAAAATAGGCGGCAGTTTTCCATACAGGTCTTTTCCTGCTCCAGAAGAAGAAATCGCACGACACAAAGAATTTATGGAAAAACTTATGGCCTAATAAAAAAAGTTCGCAAAACGCGAACTTTTTTATTGGTCTCCCCAACTAATATTACCGCCAGGTTTCCAATCAGGATTTATACAAACTCCTGTAGAACTACATATATTATCAGCTTCTGTTTTCGTCACACATTTTCCACTAAGTGCGGCAAGCCCTTCATTACATACGCAGTAATTATTAATTCTTCTACCTTCATCTTCATATTTATCCACTATGACAACACTAATATGTCCTTGTCCATCATTTTTTGAAGTAGTTATAGTATCTGTTCCTTCTACATTATAGAAAGAATTATCTGGACACAGTAATGATTCATAGAACATTGTCGAAATATTCTTTATACATTCTGTTGAGTCATCTTCTGGGCAACTATCTTTATCCGCAGCAAATACTGCATACGCACATGTTAGCGCAACGTTACGACAAGCACCATTCATAACCTTATATATACTATCAACACTTGCGCTGCTGGACCACGCGTTAACCTGACTCACCTGCTGATTATAACAGTTGGCAATATCAACCATACAATTCGATGCATAGTCTGATATTATTTTACTTTGTGCAGATTTTATATTAACCATCGCACGCTGAACATAATTTACAACAATATCATTATAAGCTTTATAGTTACCGCTGGAATCATATGTATAATTCTGACATTTATCTAATACAGCACGACAAAGCCCTTCATCCGTAACTTCCTGTTTGGTACCGATTTTTTGTAACAAATATTTAACGTTACAAGAACCGTCACCACCGGCAACCTGTCCGTCTTCACCGTTATGCATGTCACAAGATGAAAAAGTTGATTTTGCATAAGAATCTTCTAAGAAATCTGAATTTATCTTTGAATTATCATACGCTTGCATAAAATCTAAAATCTTCGTTATGTCTTGGCCTAAAATAACCTCGCCATTCTCGTCAATATATTTTTTCGTTGGGTCTAAACATTTCGTATAATCGCTGCCACATACCATAGCGTCTTTCATACATGTATCCAATGCAGAAATACAACCCTTGGCATCATATTGATTCTTATTCTGCAAAACAGCCAAACGAGCTTTTTGTAACATCAAATTAGCACTACGAACATTTGACACCAGCGTTTCATTCATCTTGGTCAATCCCTGTTCGTAAGAAATACAATCTTTATCAATAGCCAAATCATAATTAGCCGTTATCTGATCGGTATTAGCACCCGCTGCCTTGCACTGCGTCAATACCGTATTACAACGCTTTTTAGCAGCACTATACAAATCTGTACCACGTAAATTAGAAAGGCTTGTCGTATTCGTATTTAGAAAATCCAGATTAAATATATCTGACATATCAGAAGAAAAATCTAGATTCATATCTAAGCCAACAGATGTGCTAGAACTGTATGAAGACGAAGCACTGCTGGGGTCCTTTATTAATTCTTCTATCTCGTCCAACATACTACGCGTTTCTGTTGTATCCGTAGCACCAGCCAAAGCCTCTTCAGCTTCTGTTGCATTCATAATCGCACGTATTTCATCTGCAGACAATCCTACATAACGTATGCGTTGTGCAACCTCGTTTAATTGTGTATTAGCATCTTTAACGGCTTCTTCTACCTCTGTATAATTAGACAAATTTGCAGAACAAGAACAACGCTTTTGATTTGCATCAATTACAGAACAAAACTGATCCATGCAGTCATTATATTGCTGTTGACAAGATTCATTTAAACTTGCAACCTGCTCTAATCTTTCTTGAGCAGCCGCAACAGATTCCGTCGTAACAGCTGTATCTGCTGATGTAGTTGCACGAGCCTGAACAGAACGCGCCTCGCTTGCAATATTAGAACCCGTCTGAATATCAGTACCAGCAATGGTTGCGCGTCCGCCAACTTCTGCCGTAGAAGGACGAAGCGTTAACCCTGCACGACGAACTGTTGGATTATTATTAATACTCGCAGCACTAACACGCGCATTTCTACCCACAGTGTTTACAGCGGCCTCTAAATTATCACGTGCAGAATTTGCTGTGCTTGTCGCGCTTACAGACCTAGAAATAGTGTTAGCCTGAACCGTTGCACCAGACCCACGAGAACTACTTGTTGATGAAGAAGTCGTACCAAGATTCAAAACACGAGAACCACTTCTTACAACCGTATCACCAGTTGTTGTATTATTTGTCGTTGATGCAACTGTATTTGTTGGTGTACTGCTACGTCCAACAACACTTCTTGTTGCACTATCAGTTGCACTACGAACAGTAACAGAAGATGTATTTCTTGAACTTTTTGGCGTTGAATCTGAATTATTAGAAGGTATTACGCGCGAAACACTAACCGTACCGTCTGCAAACGCAAACGGTGCAAAAAACGCCATTAAGAAAAAACAAAGCGAAAGTTTTTTCATCTTTTCAACAATTATATCATATTAAGAATATTCAGAAAAGATGATTTTTAATTATTTAAATAAAAAAAAAGCGCCATTGGCGCCTTTTTTATTCATGCTTTATTCAGCATCTTCTGGAACAACAGAAACAGTCTTTCTATCACCCAGACCTTTTTTAAATTTAACAATACCAGCAATCTTTGCAAATATTGTGTGATCTTTACCCATACCAACATTTGCACCTGGATGTACAGATGTACCACGTTGACGGATAATGATATTACCTGGAATTACACGACTGCCACCAGATTTCTTAACGCCCAATCTGCGTCCTGCAGAGTCGCGTCCGTTGGTTGTTGCCGAACCAGCTTTCTTATGTGCCATAATTTAACTCCTTTAATTTCTGATTTTTCTGATTTATATATCAGAAATTAACCTTTGATTTCCGTTACCTTTAAAACAGTAATATACTGACGATGACCATGCGTACGACGATAATTCTGACGACGCTTTTTCTTAAATACCAAAACTTTATCAGTACGTTTCTGTTCCAAAACTTCTGCAACAACTTTGGCACCTTCAACAAAAGGAGTACCAACCTTGTCACCAACCATCAATACTTGGTCAAATTCTACTTTACCTTCAGCATTCAGTTTTTCAACCTTTACAACATCACCCGCCTGAACGCGATATTGTTTGCCACCGGTTTGAAAGATTGCAAAATTGCTCATTTTCTTTCTCTTTTCTATTGTTCTTGTTCTATTTTGTTTAAAAGTTTATACAAACAGTAACATTTTTTAACAAAAAGTCAAGCATTTTGCACAATATTTTCTACAAAACTACACAAACAGCAATAAAAAAACGTCCTTTCGGACGTTTTTTTTAATCACCTGTTGCCACACATTGACCACCACTTAACTCAAACCCTGGCTTACATGTCTGAATCTGACAACCTGACCACGACTGAGTTGTTGTACTCCAAGTCTGCTGCGCTGTTGCCGCATTAGTGTCGCTGTGCGTACAAGTCTTTGTATTAGGTATACAACTATTACCTTCTAAGTGTTGGCCTGATGGACAAGATATCGCAGACCAACCACCTTCACTATTCGCACTTGTCCAATTACGTACACCATCAATACCAATTTCTTGCAAGCACTGTTCACGCAATTTAACTGATGAACCTTCTGTAGCATCCAGAGCATAGTTACCGCTCAGTACTTCAGATATCGTTATGATATTGCGGCAAGTATTAGTCTTGTAATCATTTGTTACAGCACATGTCTTTGTCTTATCATCTTCTTGATAATCAATTACAGCCTGTAATATACCACCTGCTGGACCGCAAACCATTGTATCATAACAATGAGGTATATTTGAAACCTGAGCACAGTAAGTCTTTATACGGCTTGTACTCCAAGAAGGATTAGACTTTTCCTGTGTTGTATAGCAATCATACAATTCAGACAAGCACAAGTTAAAGTTATTACGTGCACTGCTGTAATTTGTAATCAAGCTTTCTTGTTCTTCCTGTGCAAACTCCAAACGTTTTTGCTGCAACGCTTGCTGAGCCGCAACTTTTTGATAACCTATATTCTGTGCAGCCGTACGCAACTGTTCGCCATAAGCATCGCAGTCCGCATTTGCATCCAAAGCATACTTTTGCATAATACTGCGACGTGCATCAGCAACAGGTCCACGCAAACTTGAATATGGGTCGCCTGATGCAGAAGTATAACCAAAGCAAGTTGCAGAGTTAGATGCAGTATAACCTGTATCAGGTGTAATAAAATCTAATTCATAACTACCCGTATTAGAAACGGAAATATATGAATTATAATTATATGGACATTGTGACTGACCATTACCACACTTGCGTCCGCTGGACGGCGGCGTTCCACACGCTTCATATATACCGTTAAAGCAAGAATCTAGAACTCGATTGCAGACGTTGTTATGAGCATATTCAAACAATTCATACCCCCACGTTTCTGCCAAAGAATCTTTTAATTCACTGTCTGTTCCGAACGCATCTGTATTTATACCTGTAATGTTACCAACAGCACCAATCAAATTAGTCAATGAAGAATTCAAACTATTTTCATCGCTAGTAAGTATTGTTATAGTGCTATCTTTCGCATCTGCCCATGATTGCAGAGATGCCAAAATATCACTACCAGAACCTTCCAAGTCGCTTACATCAAAACCAAAATTATTTCCACTAGAAGAACAATAGGTTGGCTGAGGACACGTTTCAGCGTTTTCGTATATTCCATGAGACGTACACCATTTATACGCTTCTGAATCCGTTGTACCAGTGGTCCAAGTACCTTCTTTATAAGCCTCTTTCCATGATACACAGTTCATAACCTTTTCAGCATCTGTTAACTGGAAGGCAGAACTTACATCCTTACCCTTCGTTGCAATCAGCAAAGCCAATTCACCTGAAACCTTTATCAATTCTTCATTTGCTGTTTCCAGCGCAGCTTCTGCTTCTGCAAAAGCCTTTACACGACCCGCACATGCACAACGGCGTTGCGCTGCGTTACGTGCTGTACAAATTTCATCCATACAAGCATAATACGATTCCATACAATTGTTATAAGCCTCTGCAGAAATCAAACCTGTAGAACTATCAATTATATTAGAATAATTTCCTGTATATAATTTATTAGACAAGTATGTATAAGTATTAGATGTAGCTTTACTGCCACGAATTGCACTGCCCTGCAATGAGACACGAGCATTTGTTGCATTACGCGAAATAACATTTCTATTATTATTCACAGCAACACGCGAAGTTGTATTTGTTCCAGTTCTGGAAACAACGTTACGCGCCGTTGTTGTCGCCGTACCTCTAGAAGCAGTTGTACTTGGACGTGCCGAAGAAACAGTCGTTGTTCCAGTTGTTGTTGTTCTGGTTGCTGTCGGTGTTGTTGCAACACGCGATGTAACACCACGAGATACAACCGTTGAATTAGATGTAGTCGTACCCCGAGAAACTGTATTCGCAGAAGTTGTTCTTGTTGTAGCAGGACGCGCTGAACTACGTGCACTGGTTCCCGCACGCGTAGCCTGAGGCACCGCAACCGCATTTTGTGCAACCGGTGCAATAGGATCTGCAAACACAGCCCTTATTGATAAAAATGTCGAACAGACGAAGAATGCACCAGCAATTAAAAATACTGTACCCATCGCATCTTTGCAGTAATCTGCTACTTCACGACTTTTCATAAATACTCTCCTGTATTTCGGGAACGCCCGAAAAACCCGTTGTTTGACAACGTAATCACATGACAATTACGCATCTTGTTTGTTTAATTATAACATTTTTGTTGCGCTCTGTAAATACGGAATTTTTTATTATTTCTTATTACTTTTTATTAGTGTATAATGTCAGGACTATGAAAAAAATATTCTTGATACTTTTATCTATATCTTGTTCGCAAATGGCTTTTGCGAATAACCCTATGTTTGGAACTGACACACAAAATTCTATGACTTTATATGCAGGTCAAGGCACTGGAAGCGGTTCATTATTCAAATTAGTCGACCCTTTTTTATGGGATTTCGAACCAATGACTGTTTTTATGTTGCAATACAGCCAACCAACAGAAGTATTTCGCTTGCCTTCAAGAATAAACCTTAGTTTTGTTCAAAACTTTGGTTACCATCGCGACCATGGTTTATCTTTTATGGCTGTCGGTATATCATGGGATATCGCCGTTATAAATTGGAACGGATTCTATTTAGGTGCCGGTATCGGTCCGTACATGCGTGACTCGCGCGATAGATACGTTGAAAGTCGTTTAGTGTTCGGCGAAAAGTTTTTCATCGGTAAAAATATAACAGACCGTTGGCGCGCTGAACTTTTTACTCTACACTTCTCGAATGGTGATTTTACAGAAATAAACCATGGCTTTAATTATACAGGTCTTGCAATAAATTACAGTTTTTAAACTAATAAAAAACCGCTCGTAATCGAGCGGTTTCTTTTTCCCCACGTTATTATTTCTTTTTTGGGAATTTAACTGCTGCTTGCGCTGCTGCCAAACGTGCAATAGGAACACGGAATGGACTGCAAGATACGGAGTTAAATCCAACCTTGTGGAAGAACGTAATGGATTCTGGATCACCACCATGTTCACCACATACACCAAGATGTATATTTTGACCTTTTGTCTTACGTGCTTTTTCAACAGCGTCTTTAATCAAGATACCTACACCTTCTTGGTCAACAGATGCAAATGGGTCTGCTACATATACACCACGTGCGCGGTATTCATCCAAGATTTTACCAGTATCGTCACGTGACATACCCAATGTAGTCTGTGTTAAGTCATTTGTTCCGAATTCAAAGAATTCACAACTTTGTGCAATTTCATCTGCCAAAACTGCAGCACGAGGTAATTCAATCATTGAACCAACAGTGTATTCAACGCTATCACCCGTTTCTGCAAACAATGAATTTGCTGTTGCGTCAATAACCGCTTTAACGATATCAACTTCTTTCTTAGAACCAACCAATGGAACTTCGATTTCTGGGAATACGCGTACACCTGCATTCTTGCATTCCAGCGCAGCTGACAAGATTGCACGAGTCTGCATTTCACAAATTTCTGGGTATGTAATTGCTAATCTGCAACCACGATGACCTAACATTGGATTCTGTTCATGCAAAGCTTCTGCACGAGCCTTTACAAATTCTACAGATTTACCAATATGCTGTGCCAATTCTTTGATATCTGCTTCTGTGTGAGGCAAGAATTCATGAAGTGGTGGGTCAATCAAACGAATTGTTACTGGAAGACCATCCATAATCTTGAACAATTCTACGAAATCAGCTTTCTGATAAGGCAACAATTTCGCCAATGCAGCACGTCTGCCTTCTACGTCATCAGCCAAAATCATTTCGCGCATATCTTGTATACGACTTGGGTCAAAGAACATATGTTCTGTACGAGCCAAACCAATACCTTCTGCACCAAAGTCACGCGCCTGTTTTGCGTCTTTTGGCGTTTCAGCATTTGCTTTAACTGTCAAATCTTTGATTTCATCAACCCATTTCATCAATGTACCAAAGTTACCAGTTAATTCTACAGATACTGTTGGAACTTGACCTTCAATAATTTGACCTTTTGCACCGTCGATAGAAACCCAATCACCTTCTTTGATTACTGCACCGCCAGTTGTTTTCATGGTCTTTGTTTCATAATCAATCTTTATATCAGGAGAACCAGATACACAAGGCGTTCCCATACCACGTGCAACAACGGCTGCGTGAGAAGTCATACCACCGCGAGCAGTAATAACACCCTGTGCTGCGTTCATACCAGCAATATCTTCAGGTGAAGTTTCTACGCGAATAAGCATTACTTTCTTGCCTTCTTTCGCCCATTTTTCTGCGTCTTCTGCATTAAATACAGCCTGACCAACCGCTGCACCAGGAGATGCTGGCAAACCAGTTGCAATAACTTTCTTTTCTGCCTTTGGATCCAACATAGGATGCAACAAGTGATCTAATTGGTCTGCACCAACACGCAAGATAGCTTCTTCTTTTGTCAGCAAGCCTTCTTCTACCATTTCAACAGCCATGCGGACAGCTGCGGCTGCAGTACGTTTACCATTACGGCACTGCAACATCCACAATTTACCATGTTCAATTGTGAATTCCATGTCTTGCATGTCTTTATAATGCTTTTCCAGTTTTTCACGAACGTCGCACAGTTCTTTATATACTTCTGGCATAGCTTCTTCTAAAGACAGGCGACCAGAATCATCTTTGCTCATAGGCTGTGGTGTACGAATACCCGCAACAACGTCTTCACCTTGTGCATTAATTAAGTATTCACCATAATATCTGTTTTCACCAGTTGCAGGGTCACGACTGAAGCAAACACCAGTTGCAGAATCATCACCAGAATTACCGAATACCATCGCCTGAACGTTTACAGCAGTACCCCAATCGCCTGGAATATTATTCAATTTACGGTAAGTAATTGCTTTCTTAGACATCCAGCTGCCAAATACCGCACCGATACCTAACTTTAACTGTTCCCAAGGATCTTGTGGGAATACCTTACCAATCTTAACGCCGATTTCTTTGAACTTTTCTACCAATTCTTTCAAGTCGTCAGCAGTTAATTCTGTATCAACTTTATAACCCTTATCTTCCTTCATACGTTCCAAAGTATGTTCAAACAAGTCAATGTCTGCACCTAATACTACGTCACTGAACATCATGATGAAACGACGATAAGAATCATAAGCAAAACGTTCGTTACCAGAATGTTTCGCCAAAGCCTTAACTGTTTCGTCATTCAAACCAAGATTCAAAACTGTATCCATCATACCAGGCATAGAAACGCGTGCACCAGAACGAACAGAAACCAATAATGGGTTTTCCATATCAGCAAATTTCTTGCCCATAATACGTTCTATATGTGCAATACCATCACGTACTTGATCCATTAAATCTTCTGGATAAGTCTGATTATTATCATAATAATAAGTACAAACTTCTGTAGTTACTGTAAAACCAGCAGGAACAGGTAAACCGACCAAATTCATTTCAGCTAAGTTTGCACCTTTACCACCAAGCAGATTTCTCATATCTGCTTTACCTTCAGCATTACCATTGCCGAAAGTATAAACCCATTTATTACTCATGGTTTCTCCTTTGAATTAAAAATGCCTAAAAATTCTGAGAAAATTCAACAAAAAATGCAAGTAAAAATCATTTTTTTATGAAAAATTTTATCTTTACTATGCCAAATAATAAATTATACTGATTTGGTTATGACAGACTTAAAAAATCCAGATTTTATAAAAAAATTAAATGAACATTTATTAAAAGGTGGAGTTATTGCTTTTCCAACAGATACTGTTTGGGGTGTGGGGGCACTGCCAACACGCGCAGGTGCAGATGCTATATTTGAATTAAAGCAGCGTCCAAAAGAAAAGCACTTGATAATAATGTCTGACAGCTTTGAACATATAAAGCAATATATGAAAGACTATCCACAAAAGGCTTTTGAACTTGCTGAAAAATATTGGCCAGGCGCTTTAACTATTGGCGTTCCTGTTGCAGATACAGACTCTATGTCTTTTGGCGGGGTGCGCGTACCAAACTATAAACCATTCCAAGAATTATGTGCAACAATTGATGGACATTGCTTGGCTACAACTTCTGCAAACATTTCTGGACAACCTCCTCTACAATCTGCCGAAGAAATAAAAAAGCAATTTCCTGATATAATAGTAATTGATAACGCTTTTGAAAAAATGGGTGGTGCACCAAGTACTGTTGCCATACTAACAGATGAAGAAATAAAAATTGTTCGCCAAGGGGCAGTCGAAATAAAATAGTTCGCTCTATTTTTAAACAGCACTAAAAAACTGCCTTTGTGGCAGTTTTTTATCTGGTTTTAATACCGCTTCTCATTAACTGTTCTTTGGCTATTTCCAGTTCTTCTTCTGTTCCGAACACAAATGGTATTATACCCTTTTTATAGTTTTCTAATCTTTCTTTCAATAATTCTTGCGCTTTTATTCTACGCGCAGGATATGTTAAAACCATATACTTTTTTCCACCCTGATTTACTGCATCTAACATAACAAGCCTATCTTTGTGATATTTTTCTATCAGCAAATACGTAGCAGATACTTCCCAATCATTATCTGCTTCTTTAACAATAACATCAAAATTATTACCGATAACTGCTTTATGCCAGCCGCTTGTTGTCATACCAATTGTTTTAGACAAACTATTATGTATCGAATTTATATTGTCTACCCCTTGTTTAAATACATCAGAAGTACTATTCTTTTTCATTTATACCTCCTTATGTAAGTTTTATTTTATCATAAATTTATTATCTTGTCCTGAACAAGCACGCTTCACGGAATAATCTCCAATAATCTTCGCCACCCAATTTTTTAGGGCAATGTTTTGCTTTACATCTGCGAATATTCTTTGAGTAAAAACAGCAATTGCATCTAGCAGGCTTTCCGTTTGCAACATCTACACAGTCCGTATATTTTGCCGATGCAAAATCTAAATCCGTATAATTCCAAGATTTAAATTTATAAAAAGTATTAACTACACTTATGTGGTGTATAGTTCTTCTTAATACGCAAAAAGAACCGTCTTCGTTTTTGAATAATACGATTTCCGCCGAGTCATTATTATAAGAACTTATAATTGGATCCATAAAAAACTCCTTAAACTATCTTGTTCTGAATAAACAAACATTACGAAAGATTTGCCAATAATCTGCACCGCCTAACTTTTTAGGACAATTCTTAGCAGTACACCTACGACGACGATTTGGATTAGAAACACACATACATACAGGATTACGCCCGTTTAATAATTCTATACATTCTTTGTATTTATCAATGGCTATTTCATAATTTTCTGTTGAAAATGCTTTACAGCGAAAATGACCTGCACAAATAACCTTTTCCATTAAGACAGAAAAACCATTCGTTTCTTTCAATAAATAAACATTACCCTTTTTATTTTCATAAGAAACAATTTTTTTCAACATAAAAACACCTTCTTAGAAAATTCAGCATAGCACCAGAGATAAAAAGAGCAAGAAAAAACCGCCCAATGGGCGGTTTAGTCGTTTTGTTTTATAAAATAATTTTGCAATTTTTCCCAAAAAGAGAGTTTGTTTTTCCCTTTTAAAAAATCTTGCTTTTTTT
>CASEZC010000007.1 GCA_949292385.1 uncultured Pseudomonadota bacterium | reverse complement strand
TTCTGCGGATTTCAGCCGTTTTTGAAAAAATTGTACAATTCACTGTTAATCCGTATGTCACTGGTTCGAGTCCAGTTGCCCGAGCCACAGTTTATAAACCGCTCCTTCAGAGCGGTTTTTCTGAATTTTTTTGGCTTAATAATATATAATCTTGCTTTTAGAATAGGAATTTTGTAGCATTCTTGCTATGAAAGTATCGGGTGCAATTTTTAGAAATGGAAATAAAGTTTTGCTGATGCGACGTGCCACAAATCAGCCCTTTGCCGGCGAATGGGAATTCCCAGGCGGAAAATTTGAAAATGATGAAACGGGACCTGTATGTCTGCATCGCGAATTATCCGAAGAGCTAAGTATTGATGCACAAATCGGAGAACTGTGTGCAACCGCAAAAATAACAACTGAAGATGGAAAAAACATTGAATTATACGCTTATGAGATCCTGTCTTACACTGGTAATATTGAATTACGTGTACACGATTTAATGAAATGGGTCGATTTATCTGATTTGCCTACCCACCCTCAATTACCAGCTGACAAAATTGTTTCCGAACAATTGAAAAGCAAAGGCGTATAATTATGGCAAGAACATTTTATGCAGAAGACATTTTAACCTTCTTACGCAAAAGTGACGTAGAAATATTCGGACAAATCGCCGCAAACGATGAATATGACTCTGTTGCAAAACAAAAAAACGCCTGGTTGGAACAAATCCGTATTTTAAAACACAATTTATCAAGTCTAACATCTGGCAGTGTAATTTTTGAATATACTTTGCCACGTGTTGGTGGCCGCATAGATAACGTATTATTGATTGGTAATACGGTTTTTGTTTTTGAATTCAAAATTGGCGCACAGTATTACGACAATGCCGCTACAACACAAGTTCGAACATATGCATTAGACTTATCTAACTTCCACGAGCAAAGCAGAAACAAAAAAATTGTCCCGGTTCTTATCGCAACCATGGCGCAATCTTGCACACATAATAAGAAACTCTATCGTGACAATGTTTACGATATTGTTTATTCTAATGGTGAAAATTTGGAACAAATTATCAAAGATTATATAGATACGCCATCTGATAGCATTGATATGCAACACTGGTTAAATTCCAGATACGTCCCTACTCCTACCATTATTCAGGCAGCAGAGATTTTATACAGCAATCATTCTGTTGAAGAAATTACTCAAAACCAAGCAGCTGAAAACCTATCAAAAACAACCGCGGCGGTTCAGAATATAATTACGAACGCACAAAAAAAAGGCGAAAAATCAATTTGTTTTATAACTGGTGTACCGGGTGCCGGTAAAACATTGGCAGGCTTAAATATTGCGATTGAAAATCAAAAAGCAACCGGCCATAACTACTCATGCTTTTTAACCGGAAATCAACCGCTGGTTGATGTATTGCGCGAAGCATTGGCAAAAAACGATCACGAACGCAATAATACCCCTATTAGTGAAGCGCGAGACAAAGTAAAATCCTTTATCCAAATAATACACCATTTTCGTGATGCATCACTGGACAACACCAATGTAGCTCCAGTGGACAATGTTATCATTTTTGATGAAGCTCAACGCGCATGGCACCAAAACATGTTGTATTCATTTATGCAAAAAAAGAAACTTAAGGTTCTGAACCGTTTAGACGATACGACGCGTACCCGTATTTTGGGAATGAGTGAACCCGAAATACTAATTGAGTACATGAACAGACATACCGATTGGGCTGTTATTGTATGCCTAGTAGGCGGTGGCCAAGATATCAATACTGGTGAGGCAGGAATACAGGAATGGTTCAGAGCAATAAAGAAATCGTTTCCTAATTGGAATGTGTTTGTTTCTGATAAAATACGGTCAGCAGAATATATAGATGATAAATCGTTTAGGGCTTTGGTTACAAATATAAACTATCAGATTATTCCAGAGTTGCATTTGTCTGTATCGTTACGATCTTTTCGCAGTGAATATACATCTGATTTTGTCACAGCACTGTTAGACAATGATATTAATGCTGCCAGAGATTATTATGAAAAACTGCGCTCAATATATCCAATTTATATAACTCGCAACTTAAATAGTGCTAAAAAATGGGTCCGGAGCCAAACACACGGAACAAGCAAACGTCACGGACTAATTGCTAGCTCAAATGCTAAACGTCTGCGTCCAGAAGGCATTTGGGTTGAAGCAAAATGCACCCCAGAAAAATGGTTCTTAGAAGGCCCCGATAATATTAAATCTTCATTCTTTATGGAAGAAACCGCAACCGAGTTTGACATTCAAGGTTTGGAAATAGATTTTGCTGTCGTTGGCTGGGATGCAGACTATAGATATGAAAACGGCAAATTTGAATACTATAGACCAAAAGGTTCGCGTTGGCTACGTATTACTCAAGAAGAAAAACGCAGACATCTCAAAAACGCATATCGTGTGTTGCTAACTCGTGCTCGTGAGGGATTTATTATATTTGTTCCGAACGGAAACAACGAAGATACAACCCGCAAATGTAAATTTTATGACGAGCTGTGGGACTATCTGACGAACATTGGGATAGAAGTTTTTGATCAATAATCAGGAATACAGTTTATGATTTTGGGAAGTGTAGCAGATTTTTTGATAGCAGGCGGAACTATAGCCGTACCTTTTATCGCCAATAAAGCTTTGAATACATGGCGAAAAGAACATCTTGGAAAAAAGCAGATTGAACTAGCGTCAGAAATAATGATCATAGTTATGGATTTTCAAGATATTATAATATCGGCCAGAAATCACATAACTTCTCCTATGGAATTATCAGAAATAAGAAATTGGTTATGCGAAGTTAACGCAAGAAAACAAAATATTCCGAATTCTATGTTATGGCCTATATACGATGATAGATTAGCATGTTTACTTCCGATACACAGACTAAACAAAAGTTCTGAAACAATAGAAAAGTTTTCTGAAATTCTTAATAAATGCCTTATATATTTTGGCGAAGATATTTACAAATTACTTGTAGAAATGTATTCATTTTTGAACAAAATCAGGTACGCTTCTGAAAAGCTGTATGAAAATCCAAGCAATCTAGAATTCGAAGCAATAGCATTTGCGAACGATACCAACGACCCCATATCTAAAAGGATTTTTGATATTGGAGAAGAAATAAAACAAAATTTAGAACCTATATATAAAGACCAACAAATAAAATGGAAAAAACTAAAAAAATCATAACAAGCTCTCTTATTAATGCTTACGAGCATACAAAAGCCACGATTTTACAAACCGCTCCATCGGAGCGTTTTTTATTTTGTTAGTATAACATTATATTTTTATTTACTTTTATTCCTGTTTTTTATATTTTGTCTTTAAAGGAGCTTTCTGTGCTTGGACTGGAACCAGATGTATTTTCTGCCATTTTATTGTTCGTCACTTCTTGTATGAGTATGCCTGCATACATATCTCAACTATATACAATATTAAAGACTAAATCATCAGCAGGAGTAAGTTTAGCTTCTTGGTCAATTTGGACTTTTGAATATATACTGTGGATTCTTTACAGTTTTATTTACACAAAAGATATATATTTCGTTGCGGTTTCTATGATAGAGTTTTCTCTCTGTTTTTTCATATGTTCTTTAATTATAAAATATAAACCAGAAAATAAAAAAAGTATAAAATAATTTTTTATCATATTGAATATATGAATATAAACATGTATAATGAACGCCATGAAAAAAGAAAACTTTGAAATTGCTGGTTTTATAAAAACACCAGAAAATATAATAAATATTAAACCTATCAACAACGTTTCAAAATGGCTTGATGAACAACATGTTCCTGATGCTTTGAATTTCTATAATCTTAGCTCTGATGCTAACTTTATGAGCCATTTTAATAAGACTTGGAATCAAGTTTT
>CASEZC010000006.1 GCA_949292385.1 uncultured Pseudomonadota bacterium | reverse complement strand
TTTTTTGTTTCTATAATTTCGCTTTCTAGACCTTCTTCCATATCGAATATTTTTGTAATCATTTGATCCGTAAGTATCGGGTCAACTGGTTTGTTGACCGAATCAAATGTTCCCAGAGAAATGTATTTTGCTTTGTTTTTTGATGCAGCAGAAGACATGGTTTCACCTGCAATGATATCATCTTCTACACGAATCGCTTGTTCATACCCTTCGTCATAGCTATCTGGTTTTTCCATGTCTGCTGAAATTAAAACATAGGATACGCTTCTTTGTTCTGGTACGATATGTGGTTTTTTTGCATAAAATTCTTTTAGTTGTTCTTCGGTTGGTTCTGGTACATCAAATTCAGAAAATTTAACCGTTGAATAATCAATCGTTCGTTGACTATATTTTGCATCGTATACTGCATTTACAGCAAAATCTGGCACAGATATAGGTAATGACATGGCACCCAGTGCATAAGAACGAAGAATTTGATTGCGTAAAACTTCTGCAAAAGCCTTTTCTGTATAGCCCGAATTTGATAAAACGTTATCAAATAATATTGTTGAGAATTCACCTTCTAATTGAAATTCTGGGAAAGATCGAATTTCTTTTGCTATACGGGCGTCTGTTACGAAAAAGCCTAGATCGTTGGCATGATTCTCTGTCATTTTTTGTGTTGTTAATGTTGATAGTACTTTTTCGTTTAATTCTTTTATTGCAATTGGATCTGTGTAAAAAGCCCTTTGCTGTTCACGTGTCATATTTGATAATTCACGTGATTTTTCTAAACTGAATTGTTGAATTGTTATTTCTGTATTTCCAACGCGAACAAGCGTGTCATCACCAACAGCACCACCGAAAATCCATTCTGCGACCCCCCAACCAACAAAAGAAAAGGCCAAAATCCCAATAAGAATCTTTGCAACAGGTTTATCCGCTGCATTACGTAAATATTCTAGCATTTAATCCCCTTTTGCGATACCATAGCAAAACGATATCAGAAAAATCAACGAAAAAAAGGGGAAATCTATGAAAATCATAGCAGGAAATTGGAAGATGAACGGTTCCATTGCTGATTTAAAAGAAATGGCAAGCGCTTTAAAAGAAGTAGAAACAAATAATAAAGTAATCTTATGCGTTCCTTATACAATGCTTGGGGTAAAAGCAGAAAACTTCTCACTTGGCGCCCAAGATGTAAGTGCGCACGAAAAAGGTGCTTATACAGGTGAAGTTTCAGCAAATATGCTGGCAGAATCTGGCGCTAAATATGTAATTGTCGGTCACAGTGAACGCCGTCAATATCATGGTGAAACAAACGACATTGTACGTCAAAAAGCCTCTCTTGCAATTAAGTCGGGTTTAACACCTATAATTTGTGTTGGCGAAACTATGGAAGAAAAAGAAGCCGGAAAAACGATGGAAATAATAGAATCTGGCGTAAAAGAATCCGTACCAAGCGATACGAACACAGATATCATTATAGCATATGAACCACGTTGGGCGATTGGTGCGGGATTGACACCAACAGAAGCGGAAATTGCACAAGCACATAAATTAATTGCAGATACATTGTCATCTATGGGATTGTCTGGCACACCAGTTTTATATGGCGCCAGCGTCAAAGCAAGTAATGCAGAAGAAATAATGTCTATTCCAAACGTAGACGGAGTATTAGTTGGTGGCGCATCCTTGAAACCTGACGATTTCATACCTATAATAACAAGTATGAAATAAATATATAGTTTTTGTGGGGGTGAAATCCGCCGCCCCCACATAAAAATAAAATAGGTACAGGTTATGGAAGAAAAAGAAGTAAAGGTTGATGAAGTTTCTATTTCAGACGAAACCATCACAAAAGAAGCCCAAGAAAACGCAACAGGCAATAAAAACGAAGAAAAAGATATTTCTGAAATAGAGAAACTTAATACACAAATAACAGAGTTAAACAATAAATACTTACGTCTGGCCGCGGAATTAGAAAACACTCGCAGACGCAGCGCATTAGATGCCGAATCCAGCGCAAGGAATCGTGCTATGTCAGTTGCAAAAAAATTTCTGCCAGTAATGGACGCTATTGAAGCGGCTTTAAAACATTCGCCAGAAGATGAAGGTATAAAATCTATGAAACTGGCAATGGAAAATGCATTTGCACAAATTGGTATAACTAAAATAGAATCAATTGGTCAAACACTAAACCCACAATATCATAACGCAATACAAGTTATAGAAAAACAAGAAGAAGATATAAAACCAAACACCATCATGGAAGAGCTTCAAACAGGATATATGTTTGGCGATATGGTATTAAGAACAGCTATGGTTGTTGTATCGAAATAAAAGAAACGCCGTTCGGCGTTTTTTTATCTTTGTTTCATCTGTTTTCTTATATTTTCTACTTTTAAATCTATATTTAATTCTTCAGATTTCTTACCATAACTAACTTTTTCTAAAAATTCTTTATTTTCTTTTGACTCTTTTATTTTTTCTGCCGGTATTCTTAATATTTTTGGTTTCCACGCATAATAATAAGTCTTATGAACACTTGGGTTTAAACCATTTCTTTTCATGACGAATTTCGCAACATCTATATTTTTCTCGTTACTTAAAACGTAATAAAAATAACGACAACCGTTACTTGCTGTTAAAAACCTAGCCTCCATGCGCATATCTACCAACAGTTCGATATCTTCTTTTTCAAAAGGATTTGGCTTCTTAATTGAATTCGTTTTACTAAAAAAATTTTTTATATATTCTATGCCCTTATAAATATTCATATATAAACCCTTTAATTTTTTTTACAAGAAAGCTTGTAATATAACACGTTTTTTTGTTTGGTCAATAAAAATACCCATAAATTATGGGTATTTTTTATTAATGAAAAACAAATTATATTCCAATACGATGAGTCATTTTCATCATAAATACAGATTCATTACCAAATTCATCTGTATTATTCGGATTGATACGATAAATGAAACCTATTGCTCCATCTGTCCATGGCCCGAAATTCTGTCTATATTCAGCCATAAGCCTAATTTCGCGCGCATCAGGATTCAAACTTACATTTTCTATATGAGTGTCATTTATAGCCAAATCATACTTTCCGTCTTCCGTTTCTACAATTTCATAATCTGCATAAGCATATTTTAAATTTCCTTTGCTGACGGTCAAAGGGCTTGAAACACTAAAACTAAACTTGCCTGCATCTACCCCGAAAGCAAAAGCATTAGATTCAATATCAGACAAACCTAAAATAAACTGCCCTGTTGCATCTGATGTTGTATGTGCAAAAGTAGAACGCAGCTTCAGTATTACATTTTCATAGGGCTTGTAACTAAATTCAGAGTCAACATACATAGTGTCACCCTGCCCCATATTAAGCAAACCACCAGATTGTGCGCCTAATAAAGTATCACTTTCATGGACGACACCAAAAGATGTAGTTAACCCAAATTTATCATTATTCCAAGAAACATCTGATTGTGCGCCTTGTATCAAACCAAGTTGAGCAGGCATATATTGTGATGAAATTGTCGGGTCAGAATCCAGCATTTCTTCATCCGTCACAGAACCAGAGAAAGCTCTAAAACCTAGAGACCAAGCTCCTGATTTATACTTCATATCAGACGCAATCACATTAGATGCCAAATTTAACACCGGATTAGACATACCATCAAATCTGCTTTCACCGTCTGTAAAATTACGCTGATATTCCGCACCGAAAACCCAATTATCATTTGTATAATCTAAACGCATATTATCTAATCCGCCCAGATTATCAGCATATTGTTTTTCAGATGCGGTCATATAAAATCCTAAATTACCAATTTGTAATTTTTCTGGTTTTTCATTACGTGTTTTAAAATCGGCCAAAACATTTCCCATGTACAAACCACGCTTGCTTTGTGCACCCAGCGCAAACTCATTTTTCCAAATACGAGGTAAAGACAATTCACCATCAATACTTTCCAGTTTATCAAAGAATGGCGCACTTATAGTACCTGTACTTGGGCTGAATGCCGCAGAAGGTCTAAATATAGTATTACTTGCAGCACGCCAGTAAGCATTACCAGATCCAGACACAATATCTGTACCATTATAATAATAAATGCTTTTATTAGGGGTGGTTGCCCTATCAAGATTTATAACACCATACCCGAAAACCTCTTTAAATACATCCAAATAGTTTTCACCGCCATTTTGCCAACGATATTCATATTCATTTGGCATCTGATACATTCCTTGCAAATAAGAAATCAAGCCCTCTTCCGTAAAAGCATTACCAGCCGAATCAGTTCCTAAATAAGCACCGTCTGCAGTTAATGCCATAAGCGCAAACAATTGTTGACTGCTCATATAATCAAAAGCAGATTTCAATGCTCCTGCCGCACCTGCTGCACTAGCAACAGCTAATTCATCAGTAACACCCGCAGCTGCAAAACACCAAGGGTCAATTCCATTTGCTCCGGTACCTGAAATTCCGCAAACACGCCCCTTAAAATATGTATCATCCGGCGTATTATTTGTATTTTGCCACTGAGAAATTACATACTTATTGTCAGGAGAATAACCACTTATACTATCGTTTCCATTAGTACCATCGCCATTCTGACTAACAGCAACAACTGACATAAATAAATGCTCTAGGTTATCAAAAACTAAAGGAGCAGCATTCTCAAAAGAAGCCTCTAACGTTTTTCCAGAATAAGAACTATCCGTTTCAAAAGCCCCCGTTGAAAATATAACCAAAGGCAAATAAGAAGAACCTAGTCCATTAAAAAACGTCGTAGCAATTGTTCCAGGCAAAGAATTCGCGTCACCTGTGCCATCAGTTTCATTTTGATCATAGTATTGATTAATCAAAGAAATAAAACCTGTCTGCATATTATTTTCACTAAAAGCCAAAACATCACCAATTGTTGCGGAAGAACTATCGTGCAAAGGAGAAATAACAGAAGCATTAGCCAATATAAACGGTCTTGAACGTCCGCCCGCCAAGTCACCGGCCGTATAACGTGCAGCAGAATCAACCAATGCGGTATAATTCATATAATCTAACGTCCCTTCTTGCTTTACAAGAGTCAGATTATTATCAGACATTTGATAAGCTTGATTTATTTTACCGTCCGCTGCGCTGTCAATATATAACAAACCATCAGCTCCAATATACCCCGTATAAGTAGTATCAGAATCTTTTGCTACGATTACATTGCCAGTTCTAGTTACCGTCAACGTCTTATCAAATAAATTTATCGTATCCCCTGTTGCCAAACTTTCGCCAGCCATTGTGTAAGTTCCCGTAGGAGATTGATCTTTCACTGCAACAAGGCCTGTTCCGCCACCTGTTCTATAAATCAACATCTGTCCATTCGGCATAAACCCCATAAAATCAGCATTACTATATCCAGAATCATTTCCCCCGACAACCTTTGCCAACAAATTATCATCAGAAGTCGCATATGTATTATTTACAGCAGTACCAAAACCCGACAAATCGAAATTACCAACCAGGCTTCCATCTTCTGACGTTGTAGCATCAGAAACTTGATTATCAGACGAACTTCCCAGTTGAATTACATTATTATAGTACTTGCTAGACAACATATTTGTCTCGGCATTTGCGACTGAATCGCCATTCATCATGGACCAAACTAGTAATTTATCGTCCAAAGAATTAACTTGCGCTGTATCTTCACCCGCAGGTTTAGCGGCAGCATTTACACCATTGGTTGTAATCAAAGCTACCGTAACTGGACGCCCGCCTCCAAGAGTCAAACCACCAACAGAATAATTACCTAAGATACTCGCAGGGACTGGTGCTCTATTTTCATAGCGTAAAGTTCTTTGTCCCATATATCCACGAGCCAACGGAGAATAACCACGCATCATCAACAAATAATTTTGTGCATAAGTATTAGTCATTAATTCAAAATTGTCCTGCAAAATACCTTCTGTAGAAGGACTATAATAATCCAAGTTAGTTGCATAATTTGCAGCCTCAGATTCACTGTTAGGCATAGCCGGTCCATACGGCACAGTAAAAGCAACAGTTGACGAACCAGTGCCACCACCATCACCACCACCTTGACCAGGTCTATCACCACTACCAGAAGCACCTGCATTTTCATTCCCCGGATCAAAAACATCAGTTAATAAAAACAAGCCACCTACAACAACGGCGGCCCCTGCCGCCGCTAAAGATAAACTTTGGGCGGACGACAGCCCACTAAACAGTCCCCCGCTGCTTTCTGTTTTAGTTCTTGAATTATATTGTTTTATCTGCTGATCGCACTTGGATGCATCTGCCCCGTACATCTGCAATATTTGCGCAGCACGATAATCGTTATTCATCAACGCTGTGCAAACAATAGACAAACCAGTACTGTCAACATAATTTACATTGGCACCATTATTTATCAAAACCTGCACCTGCTGAATGTCTGCATTCTTAGCCGCCGCCAACAACTGCGCTGCAACCGTAAAATCATTAGTCGCTGCAAACAAAGCACTTGGTACAAAAAACAGTGAAAATAATATAATTCTTATGTATTTCATGAAAAAATTCTCTCTTTGAGAATCATTTTAACACACATAAGAATTATATGTCTACAAAAAACTTCTTATATAAAACCTCGCATATAGCGAGGCTTTTATATTAACGAGAATACGTCTTTCTTGTTATTGTTCTGTTATACAGAATTATCTTGTACTTACCACTGCTAGAAGAAATAGTATCTACTTTTTCATCTTTGTGATAATTATTAATAACATCACCATTATTAATAATTATAGTACCTTCATTTACAGCGCCATCTCCCAATTCGATGTTTGACGTATTAGAAGCATTATTATTTTTTTGGTTTTCAATGTTTATAACGCCTGTATTGCTTACATTTTCACCAACCTTAATTGTAGATTTATTATTTCTAACAACTTCTTCTTTCTTTTCTTCTACAACAGGTTTTGGCTGTGTTCTTTTTTTATTTTCAACAGATCTTACAACTTTCTTTTCTTTTTCACATTCGCCCAATTTCCAATTAACAACTTCCAAAGAGTCATTTAAAACTTTAATAGAATCATTCAAAACAACTATTGAATCAGACTGTTGTTGAATCTTGGATTCTTGTGAGCTTATAGTTTCTATAGCTTTTTTCAAAGAAGCACTAGCTTTGTCTAAATTTTTCGTTGCTGCAGCTAACTCTTTGTTAATTTCAGCATCTCTTTGGCTGTTTTTATCATTGCAAGACTTTACACCAAGACCAGAAACGACCAAAGCTAATACAAGAGCCGCACTAGAAGCTCCATAAATTAAAACTTTTTTATTAAAAGCCATTTTTTTTCCTTTTTTTATACAAACTTTTTATATAAAGCGTCGCGCTTATCTAGCGGCTCTGCCCGATTTCATAAATTCTGCAACAACTTTAGCTTTTTGTTCCAAAGCTTTTTTTGCTTCTATTTTTGCTTCCTTATTAGCATCAACATCTTTTGAGCATGTTTTTACCATACCTGCAGCAATCAAAGCAGCAAGAGCAATATTAGCAGCAACCCATGCAAAATTTTTCTTATCAAAAGTCATTTTTTTCCCTTTAATTCTTTTATCATACTAAAAACATAGGACAAAACCTAATATTTGTCAAGCATAAAAATAAAAATATTTTTACTTTTACGAATAGCGATTTTTTGATATAGTTCATTTAAAGAGAGAAATGAAGAAAAAAAATATATTTTTTATATTCAGCATGGCTTTTTTGCCGGCTTTATCGTATGGCGCAACCTGTTCTCGGGCAAATTTAACACGTTGTCTAGATTCTGTTTGCGCGATAAATGTATCGTCTAATCCTGCGGCACGCTGTCAATATTGCGGCACGTCCAGTGCAGGAACGCCTCCTACAAAAACAGGTATGCAAAGTCTGTCTTTGGGACAATCTGCAAAATATACATTATCTGAAAAAGAATTAAAAAACGCCCCGACGGACCCTGGTAAACGTTACGCATGGGCAACTGCAGAGTGCATTAAGAAAATAGAAGGTTGTACAGCAGACGACGTTTCTGACACATATGACAAACTGATAGAACAATCTTGTAAGGCAGCGGGGGTCAGCGCACAATTAGCAGTCACACTTTCAGAAAACGCCAAAACAGTTAGTTCATCAAGTTGCGAAACTAGTATCAGGGCTTGCTTGGTAGAAGAAAAACGTTGTGGTCCAGATTATTCCGCATGCGAAAACGATGCCGACTTCAATAATTTTTTTGCAGCTTGCAGCGTTGAAGCCTCTGGATGCGACAATTATATATCAGACATAAGAAATACTTTAATTTCTGACCGTAATACCGCAATAGCAAATGCTGATAAAGCAATAGAAAATCTTAAACAAACTTATCAAACGGCGCGTGAGCAAAAAGTAGCTCAGGCAGAAAATGCTTGTAAAGACGATACCGCTTTTAACGCTTGTGTAAAAACAGTTTGTGCGACAAACATGCCAAACAAATGTGAAGTAGGAACAAGTACAGAAGAATCTGAAAACGCAGCGGCGGCGGCACTGTGTAATTTCTATAAAACAGCATGTAACTTATTAAAATAAAAGATAACAAGTGATGGAAATAAAAAAGAAAGTTTTTAAAGATTCTATTAAAAAAACATATCACTTACATATGCTTAGCGCTGCTGTTTGCATATTAGCAGGCCTGATTTACAATAACGATATTTATGCTGCTACTGTAGTTCAAAGAAATTCTGTTGCGCGCCCAACCACCGCAACAAGAACAAATCAAACGGCACGCATGCCGACTATGTCAATTTCTTCATCTCAACAAAATACTAGTTCTACAACAACAGAAGAAACAACAGAGCCAGAAGAAACGCCAGAAGAAGAGACTGTTGTAATAGAAGATAAATCGTCTCAATTTGAAACAATACTTTCAGATTCAAGTTCTTCTACAACAGATTCGTCAGATTCAACACTAGCAGACCTTATAGAAAAACAAAAGGCTGCCTACGCCGCACAAGACGCTATCAATACATCAAATGCGAAGACACAAAATGCTTTAGCCAGCGGTCAAAACGCTTGTGACACAGGTCTACGCAAATGCATGCAAGAAAAGTGCGGAAATGATTTTTCAAAATGTAAAGGCGACACAGATACAACATGGGGCAACAAAATGGAATCTTGCCGTCTGGACACAACTTGCAGTGGCGAGGAATACAGCATATTTGCAGCAGAAATAAAAGCAGATAGGGATACAAACGCAAAATTATCATCTTATAACGCTGTAATAGACTGCGGCAATAAATATAATGAATGCATAATAAATAAATGCGGAACTACATTCAGTAACTGCCTGGGCAAAACATACGGTGACGCGGCAATAAAAGAATGCGAAACCATTGCAAAGAACTGCACACAACAAGATAGCGGGTTGGCAGCACGTGTAATGGAAGTTTTTGGAACGCTACGCGTAAACGAAGAAGGACAAATCAAAAAAGACGAAGAACGTTTATATGAACTACGTGATTTGATGCGCACACAATGCAGCAAACTTGGTGCATTATTTGATGAACGCAGTCTTGACTGTGTTTACACTGTTGAATTCTACGCAGGTGATGACAGTACCCTATATTCATCCAAAAAAGCATATGCTGGAACATCGTTTAATTGCACGCCAAATTGGTTTGGTATTGACGTAACAACGTTTATGGAAAATGCATACAGATTGACACGCAGTCAAACATCTGCAACTTCCAGCTTAATGGGCGCAGGTCTTGGCGTTGCGGCAGGCGCGGTAACTTCTGGTGCAATTAATCGCGCAATAGACAGACAGAAAGCGGAAAACGCGCTGGATAAAGCCAAAGACGAATATAACGAAAATTATGGCGACCAAGCTTCAAAGTCAGAAAGCAGCAAAAAAGAAACAACAGACAAAGAAAGTAAAGAAAAAGAAACCTCAACAACAACAGAGGAAAACAAATTAGATTCAAACAATGGGCAAGACTCAAAAGAAGAAACTAGAAACAAAGTAAACGAATCAAAATCCGAACCGACAGTATATTCTAAAGACCCAGTAATGAATTCTGTAATAAGTCAAACAGCACGAGATCCAAGCCAAATAAAACTGAACATACCATCGACCCCGACTGTAAAATCAAGAAGATAATATAAAGAATCGCCATGAAAAAACTAGGTATACTTTTTGGAATAATATTCAGCTTACCGGCATTTGCAGAGACTAGCTTTATAACAGTTTCTGGTAGAGTAGTTGACAGCAATGGCGAACCTTTAATAGGGGCAAGCGTATATGTAACAGACGACCAAGCTACTGGTGCAACAACTGATTTAGACGGGAACTTTACAATAAACGCTGTACCTGACAACAAAAAACTGACGGTTTCATACATAGGATTTAAAACGACAGAAAAAAGCGTCAGCGCTGACATGGGCACAATAGAACTTCAGGAAGATTCTAATTTATTAGAAGGCGTTGTAGTCACAGCCACAGAATGTACCGTTAATCAATTAACGATAGCACATGCATATTCTGGGGAATTACGCAATGGTGAATGCATTCCAAAAGACTGCTTTGAAGGTTACAAACTAAATACCACAACAAATACCTGTGATGAAATAATTTGCGAAGAACCTCGTTATATTTTAAATGCAGAAAAAGATGGTTGCGAAGACCAGGTTGGTAAAACATGCACTTCAACAGACAAAAACGCCAGTAAAGCCGAATACGAATGGACCGGCACAGATTTGGTATGCAAGATAAAAAAATGTAAAAAAGGTTATTTGCCAAACGATAACGGAACCGCTTGCGAAGTCAGCAGTGGTCCATGTACAGCGGAACAATTAAAAAACATTCCTAACGCAACCGCAGGAGAACTTAAAAAAGGCACTTGTTATGCGACAGAATGCGAAGCTGGTTTTGATGTTAGTGATGGGAAATGCGTTGAAATAAGTGGTGATTGCAAGCCAATGCCAAAAAACGCAACCGCGGCGCACCGCGAATATGATAAAGAAGCACAAAAAGAAATATGTATCATTGACAAATGTAAAGACGGCTATACCGTCGCTGACGACAAAATGACCTGCATTAAACCAATTTTATCGGAAGAAGATTCTAAAAAACAAATTGAAGAACTGCAAAAAAATGCCGACGAAATGAAAGCAAAAGAACAATCCGCAGCAAATAAACTTCTTGGTGCTGCATCGATTGGTGCAATGGGAATTGGTGGTATGCAAGCTTTATCAGCTCTTTCCGAACAAAGTGCAGACACAGCTGCCGAACAAGACATGACAGCCTATCTTGCAACATTTCGTTGTGACTATGGCCAGGGAAGAAATATTCGTGGTGGCGAATCAAATATAGTTCTACCAGGTGGTAACGAGTTATTCCCACTGTATACCGAATATATCGCATTGGCATCTAACTTAAAGACTCGCAAAGAAGCGCTTGGTATGCAACCAGGTATAGAATCTGAAATCATTTATGACAAAGCAACAACAGGTCTATATGACGATGTTTCAACAGGTAAAGTGGACGGCTCATTTGCTTCAATTGCCGCTGCATTAACAAATCCGAATAGTGCCGCTGCAGTCGCATGGAACGAACAACAGTCTGCAACAGCACAAAAATTAAAAACAGGCGCTATAACCGCAGGCGTTGGCGCACTTGTTGGCATTGCAGGTAATCTGGCAATAAACGAAAATAAAAAAGCTGCACAAGAAAGTTCTGATGAAATAAACGCAAAATACGAACCATTAAAAAGCCTTGAAAATAATGTAAAAGGATTACCAGATAAAACAGCAGGCCAAAAATGCCCATCGGATGCAACTGGAACATATCCAAATTGCACATGTAATGACAAAAGTAAGATTCATAATCAAAACACAAACAAATGTGAATCATGTCCTCAAGGAAAAACACCAAAAGATAATTCTTGTGTTGACCCAAGCGTAGAGGCCGCAGTTGCTGCCGTTGCGGCACAAGATTGGTCACAACCACAAACAGTAGAAAATATGTTAAACCGTCTTTTTTCTAGCTCAGATAATTCAAATACCGCGAATCAAAATCAACAAAACAAAAATGAGGTTAGCATACCTGCAAACAGACTTTTCGCTACAAACAGTTATACATTGGATGCAGACGGTAAAAAAATCATTACAGACTTTGCAAAAGAAGTTCTTAATGACAATAAAAACAAAGAAACATACTGCATAACAGTAACAGGCCATACAGATCCAACAGGTAACGATACAATAAACAAACCATTATCTGAAAACCGTGCAAAAGCAGTTTCTGATGTATTAATTAGCGCAGGAATAAACAAAAACAACATAAAAACTTTTGGCAAGGGCTCGGAAGATTGCACTGCTGAATTCAGACAACAAATTAGTTGCGCATCAAATAATTGCGAACCATGTCGCAAGGTCGTAATAACATACGACGTCAATAAGTGTCCTGCTAATTAAAAAATAAAAATCCTGATAAACAATTCAGGATTTTTTTATATATTATTATTTTATACAACACTAAAACATATACATATATCAACAAACCTACTCTTTCCAATTTACCTTAAAATAACAATCTTGATGTGGCAAAAACACTTAATACATAAAAAAAGACAATATGATACAATAAAAATTTCTTCCCTGCCCTGCCAACCTTTTTAATAAAAACAAACGCCAGATAAGATTTCTATAAGCAATTTTAATGTATATTTATATATGAATATAGTTTATTTAAGTATTCTAAACCTACTGTATGCACGTATATCCTATTTACTGCCCAGTACATAATACAAAAGAAAGAAACGCCCGTTAATATAATAACGGGCGCTTTTATTAACATTATTTTACTTTATTCACATGCCCCATAAGACTTTGCAACTGGATAGTTTTCTATACATGCACTACCAGACGGTGTACATGCAGCAGGAATCAATAATGTTTTAGCTGCCCCAGCTGGTTTATAATTAATCTGTGCATTTTTACACTGATTCAAGTCCGTCAATGTTGCACATGCACGTTTCCAAGAATCACAATCTACAACAGTTGCAGTTGGAGAAATTGTATCAGGCAAACGCAAATTCCATTTTACATAGAAATCTTTCAGCGAGCCAATTGAATAAGACTTATTCAATCCAACCTGAGCCAAACCGTCGCCAACACGGCAGTTAATATTGCTGCGTTCAACGAATGCGGTTATAGCCGTTGCCAAACCACCGGCACCAGCACCAACGCCAGCACCAATTCCGATAGCCTTACCCATATTAGAACCTTCGCCATTTTGCAACAAATCCGCAATTTCTGATGTAAAGACAGGTCCCAATCTACTCATTTCTGACTTTATATCTTGTGCAGGCAAGCAAGTATCGCTTTGTGCAGAACAATAAATTTCATCACCACTAGCCTTCGCAAGATTCAAAGTCTTAAACATACATTCTGAATCACTAATGTTAGTAGTAGTTGTTGTTGTTGTCGTATTAGCTCCATCCATATTTGACGATATAGCCGCAGCTATTCCAGCAACACCTTCTGGATTATTTCCTTCTATAACAACAGCAGTTTCATTTATAGTTTCCGTTGTAACGGTACTCTTTCCACCCGAAGTTTCACACTGCGATATTGCAGATTCTAATTGATGATATTTATCAAATAAAGAAACAAATTCATTACATTGCGTTTCATTTATAACATCAACCGTCGCAGGTATTCTCGTACGCATATATTCACTTACAGTACCAAATGTACCATTTGAACGCAATTCTTCTGTCAACATTTCACGATGCTTTGGATTTCCACAGTCAAACGCACGGTCACCATGACCAACGGCCGCACCAACACCTACCCCCAACAAAGTACCGCCACCTATACCAACAACTGCCGCAGTACTTGTTTTGTTTAACAAAGAAAAGCCAAACAAATCTTTATTACATGTAAATGTATCACCAGCTAATTTCCAAACTTCTGCAGGTTCATCGTCACCAGCCGCACCGAACAACCAGCTGTTTTTAATGTGTTCGTCTTTATTATAGGCTGCAACACGAATCCAACATTCAGCGGTCGTAGCATCCCAACGTGCATAGTGCCCGCGCTGTCCATCTACACCAGGATTATTGTTATTTACCCCAACGCCTTGTGGCGTACCTTTAACCAAAGAATTTCCGTTCTGACTATTATATGCACCAACCGCATTATTATACTCAGAAGTTACACTTCCACTGTTTGAAACAGCACTGAATGAAGAGCCATATGTATTTTTATCCAACAACCAACAAGTATTTTCTGCCTGATTTGGTGTCAAACCTGTTTTACGCAGAACAAAACTGTAATATTCCGGTTGAACTTTACGTGCATTAAAATCAATCCAAACGTCCGCACTAGAATTATAAATATTTTTACAATCCTTACGGACCTCTTTTACACATTTTTCAACTTGAATAGAACACAACCCCATTCCATTAACAATGGCATTACGCAAATCTTCATTAAACAAATCGTTTAAACCATTTGGTAAAGCACCATTATTTATGCACGACAAAACATCATTCATACAATTTTCTATTGTATAATCAGAATCTTTTACGCCACCATCTGGGCATTCAGGCTGTTCTGGAACGTCGGGTTCATCTGGTCCATCACCACTACCAGAATTACTTGTAGGTAAATCAGGAGAAAGGTTTCCAACAGAATTTATTGGCAATGAAGGCATAGTAGGCATACGCTGCGATGCGGTCGCTTGTGTGGCCCCTGCTCTATTTAATCCACGAACATTGTATGCTGCACGCCCTGTTGAATTATCAACAGCATAAACGTTACCAACAAAGGCAAACAAACCTAGTCCTGCGACAGAAGCACCAAAAGCCTTTAAAAAATTGCGCATAAAAATTCTCCCTTTCTATTTGTTTAATTATACAGTAAAGCAAGCATAAAAAAAAGCTTTTTTTGCATAAAAACACAATAATTATATACAAAAAATATTGACAAATAATAACAATTGTCTATAATATAAACGCATGATTAAAAAGATTATAGATACTTTTACAGATAACAAATACGCAATAGTATGGACAATAAGCTATATTATCGTAATGTGGCTAATATTGTCTTTTTTATTTAACTTTAATATGTTTTCTTTTAATGACTGGAACAAAGTTTTGCATGCCCACCTTCACGGTTTTCCAGGTTTTGTTTTTGGCATATTAGTATTGTCAGCATTACCGCTGTATATAACAACAACAAGCATTATAATAAGAAACAAAAAACCTCTTTTCACAATACCACTGCCAGAGATATTAAAACCGGTCCCAGAAGAAAAGTCAGAAGTTCAAGAAACAGAACCTGAAACACCTAAAACAGAAGAACCAGCAACAACGACGCAATCTATCGAAGAAGAACTTGTTACAAAACGTGTCCCGACCGAGTTACGTACAGCATTTATTCGTGCTCGCAACAATATTTCTTTCAACACACCAAAAACGAACTTTGATTTAACAAATATAACAGAAAACAAAATAGCCACAGAGGAAGACTTAAACACAGCTAATTCACAAGATGAAATTGAATCTATGCCACTGCCGGAAGATTTTAATTTCGATACAAATTCAGAAACAGAATCAGAAAATTTTATGCCGAACTTCGCACCTGTTTTTCAAGACTTGGATTTTGACATAAAAGAAGAAGAAAAAAGCAATAATGATAGTAATGTAACGGAAGAAACAAAAAAGTATCTTAGCAATAACGGCCAAGAAATAAAAATAGAAGACGATATATTAATTAATAATAAATATGCAGTTGGCATACACGAAGATGAAGATTTTTGGATTGCCGATGACAACACATGGTTTGCCGCAGGCAAGCAAAAAGAATCCCCTGCCGACAAAGCGAAAGAGAAAGCAGAAAAATACAATGTCCAAGCAGTTTTATACCTAGCTTCTACAAACATAATGGATTTAGAAACAAGAATAGAACAATGGGAATCCAAAGGCATAAAAACAATAAAGTCCCTAAGCGAGTTAGATTAAAGAACCGCCCAGACACGGGCGGTTAATTTTTTAGAACTGAATATCCGTACACGTTTCAACGGGATCTTCCCATTCAACACAATATCTTCTTGTCCAAGAATTTCTTAATCTTTTACATTCGTAAACAATTACACACTTATGACACGTTAAAGAAGAAGAGTCAAAATTTGTTTTTATTGTTCTTTTATAATCTACCCCCTCTATAACTTTATTTCCTGTCAAAACTTTCCCTATTATATCAGATGCACTTATTGAAAGAACAGGAGAAATATTTTCTTCATAAAAATTAGAACACATTAACATAGCATATTGTTCTTTATCTTTTTCAGCAAAAGTAACATAATCTTTTGCTCTTTTTTCTAAAAATTCATCATATTTTTTATAATAATTATCCTTAGCTATCTTTAACGCAGAATTCGCTATTATCAACCCCATTTGTTCAGTTAACTTCGGAAATCTTGCAGGCGTCTCCTCATTACGATTTATAATTTTCCTTCCATCTTTCTTTTCACCCATTCCCTGAACTTCGCGACCTGTTATACAATATTGCACCTTTGGATCTGCATTTATAGCATCCAATGCAGCATTTATATTACTCTGCAAAACAGCTAATTCAGATTGTATTTTTTCTTTTTGTTCAACACTACCATCAGTTTCAAAAGAATTTTCATCATAACCAGCAATACGAACTTTCCCTTTATCATCTATATCTATATTAACTTCATCCCAATCAATGGTCCCATCAAAAACCACTGCAAATTGTTTTGTTTTATTATCTCCATACACAGAAACATTATCCGCAGACACCCCCGTTCTACATTTAGTATAATCTATAACTCCATCATCTCCATATTCACAGATTTTATACTCCAGCGAACGTGCACCAACATTTTCATCAACCGTTAAGCCATCACAATTTTCTGTATTTCCACACACTTTTATCATCGCTTCGTCCGCTGCTTTCTGACACTCTGCCAACATATTATTATCTATGTTCAGCATTATACCTTGTACCATATCTGCAAGTTCATCATATACAGCGTCACCCTTTATATTAGATTCCCCATACACCTGTTGACAACCTACTAATTTATCATATGGACACATACGTATTATCGTATCTGTATCTAATCCTATACACTGTGTATAATCCTCTCCACAAACATCTTCTGACTGTAAGCATTCTTTTACCTGAGTCGTACAAGAGTTTACGCGCATAGATGCAAGTCTTGCCACAACAAATTCCCATATCGGTTCTTTCTCTGCATCTTCCGCTGATGTAGTATCTATTCCACATGCGTTTAACGGTATCTTACACAAATTCAACATAGTACCTGGACGTGTTAAACACATATCGTACGAACCATCTGGGTCATTAGGATCTATATTATCTTTACATGCTTTCTGGAAACAGTCTGATATTGAACCTATGCAATTTTGTCTTGCATTATCTTCCGCAATCAATTCCGCTGACTTTATCTGTGGCGCTACTTCTTTCAAGAATGTATCCCATACTTGATCTGCAACTGCCACACAAGATTTAGTTACATTTTCACACAATGGTTTCTTTGATATCAACGTATCATATGTTGATGCTGATATTTCTATACTTGTTACTTCACCCTGTATTTTATACGACTGTGTTTTTTTATTCTTTGATGTTACATTAGTATTGTCTATCGCCATTACTGTCGCACATTTAGAAAAATCATCCCCACATCCGCCAGTAGATATCATACAATCTTTAAAAGCTACCGTGCATTGACCTAAATCGTATTTGTTTGCAGTACGATACTGGTCAAGTGCAGCATCACGCAACGCCTTTTCAGCCGCCATTAATTTTTGAGAACTTGCAGTTTTTTGCTGTTTTAAGCTATTTTCATACGCCGTACAATCAGACTTTATCTGTTGAGAATACATTAACTGCAACATAGATAATTCTGACGCACATTCAGGAACCTGCGCAACGCATATTTCATTAGCTGCGCGATATAATGCATCGCCTTCTTTCCCCTCAATTGCATTTTCACTTTCTGCAAAAACATCAAAAACGTCTTCATCATCAAAATTAAAATTAGAATCCCACAAAGATAAATCTAAAGATTTTTTTTCTTCCTGTTGATTCAGTATAGAATCAGCAACAGCATTCGCATTAGCAATAGCGGCATCTGCATCTGCCCCCATTTCAATTTTTTCAACACCAAAAGTCGCCATCTGGTAGCTTTGCTGATCTAACTTTTCTATTTCTGCTAAAACAGTATCAAGTTCTGCATTTTTATCACTACATATACAACGGCCGCCACTATCGTTATCCAACATACAGAACGAATCCATACATCCCATATACTTCTGACGACAGGCTTCACTTACTATCACATTTTCTGTTGCAGACGCAACTTTTGTTCCCGTTCCTATTACCTTCTGTGTAGTACCAGCACGCGCTGTAACAACCGGACTTGAAGCCGTGCTTGTAGTAGCACTGCGCGCAACTGTCGTTCTGCCAGCCGTCGCCGCACGTGCTGTTGTTGTAGCTGCAGGTGCCGGTGCTCGCGTTGCCGTCGCACTACGCGCGGTAGTCGCACTGCGTGCAGAAACCGCAGAAGTTCTTGTCGCCGTTGTTCCAGAACTAGCAGTACTTGCTGCTGTTCCGCGTCTTTGCTGCGGTACAGCTCCATATGAATAATCCAATAAACCTAAAAAACACGCTAAAAATACTGCTATTCTTTTCATAACATCCCTTCCATATTTACTACATTTTATCACAACAACAGGTTTTATTAAAAGCTTTTTTTAGTAAAAACAAAAAAATTCATATTAATTATTGACATTTTTATTTTTTGTACTATTTTATTAAAAAAGGAAGACAATAATGACAGATATAAAAGACGCAAAAAAAGATTATTCTAAAAACACCAAAGGATTTATAGCCGTAAACAAGGGCGCTTTTTCTGAATATTCCCCAGCGTATATAGTTACTAACGAAGACCTTAGATGGATATGTAAAACTACACAAAAAAATTGTAACAGTATATTAACCGTTTCTGCCAGTGGCGACCAACCATTATTTTATAAATTAAACGGTGCAAAAAATGTAGATACTTTTGATATATCATACTGTTCAAAAATAATAATGGATTTGAAAACAGCCGCAATAAAAAATCTAAACTACAAAGAGTACATAAAATTATTGTCTGATTTACATAAAAACGAACAAATGCTTTCTATTTCTAATATAGACAAAGTTTTACCAAACCTTCCAAAAGAAAGCCTAAGTTTCATAAACGAAATGAACGGATACAAAATATTTGGTAAAGGTGGCTCTCCTGAGATGTATAAAAAATTCTTATTAACAAAACAAGAATTTCTAAAACTCCAAGAACTTATTGCCAATAATTTTAAATTTATGTGGACAGATTTAACAAATCTTTCTTCTTTGTTAACTAAAAAATATGACGTTATAAATCTTTCTAACATAGTTGAATACATAAAAGATATTAATACAACATACAAAATATTTGAAAATCTTGGTCAGTATTTAAACAAAGATGGCAGAATGATTGCTCATGTAGGTGGTGCAGGAATACAGATGCGTAACAGCAGTTATGAAGTCGCCAAAGAAAAATTCAAAGATTGGGCAACCATAAAAACATTACAAAAAGATAAAAACAATAAAAATTCTGAAACAATACTTATATTACAAAAAACAAGATAAGCAAAAATAATAAAAAAATAAAACCGCTAAAAATAGCGGTTTTATTTTTAAGAATATAATTATTTTTCTTCTTTCTTTGCAGCAGATTTTTTAGTTGCTTTCGCTGCTTTCTTTTCTGCAGCTTCTGCAGAATCAGCAACTTCTTCTTTCTTTTCTTCTGCAACAGGTTTTACAGCCTTTTTAGCATTTTCATCACGATCTACCAATTCGATGATTGCCATAGATGCCGCATCACCATAACGAAAACCAGCCTTCAAAACGCGTGTATAACCACCAGGACGTTTTGCATAACGAGGTCCCAAAACAGAGAACAACTTTTTAACAGCTTTATCAGAATTATTACCCAATTCACTTGCTGTCAAACGACGGTTAGCAACTGTATCAACCTTTGCGCGAGTAATCAATTTTTCAACTACGCTACGCAAATCTTTTGCTTTTGGCAAAGTCGTTTTAATTTGTTCTTTTTCAATT
>CASEZC010000005.1 GCA_949292385.1 uncultured Pseudomonadota bacterium | reverse complement strand
TTTTTTGGTGGATGTTGAGGGACTCAAACCCCCGACCCTCTCGGTGTAAACGAGATGCTCTAATCAACTGAGCTAAACATCCGAAACAGCGCACTTATAATAAAACATTTTTTTGCACTTGTCCAGTATTTTATTCAGGAATCGGCATTCCTGCTGTAGCGTCGCCCATAACGGCATCTATGGTCTCGTCCACCTTCTTTTTTGCGTCGTTATACGCCGCCATAACAAGCGCTGCAACACCCGCTGCGCCACGTGATAACGCTTCTTCGCGAATCGTTAAACCAAATAAATCGTATTTCCCAGACAAATCTACTATGCAGGCACCTCCTTCTGCGATACCTTTTATATGCATTTGACCTAACTTTTCTTGCGCCGCTGAAACTTTCTCTTGCAAAGCGTTGGCTTGCGCCATTAATTCTTCCATATCCATTTAACTCTCCATAAAAATAAAACCACCCCCCGAAGGGGCGGTCAATTCCCATTATTTTTCTATTTCTTTACCTGTTTTCTGATCTATACCGACCATAGACATACGAGTCTTACCGCGTTTGTCCGCACCAAGATATCTTACAAAAACTTTATCTCCTTCTTTAATTTTCGTATCTTCTATCTTAGCAATTCTTTCACCGGTTATTTCAGAAATATGAACCATAGATTCAAAACCATTCAAAATTTTTACAAACAAACCAAAATCTTTTATACCAGATACAGTTCCTTCGTAAATAACGCCTACTTCTGGTTCTGCAACAATGTCTTTTATGCGTTTCATCGCTGCTTCTGCATCTTCTTTGGTTGTTGCCATGATTTTGATATTACCATCATCGTCCAAGTCAATTTGTGTGTTAGTTTCACGCGTTAAAGCCTGAATAACTGAACCACCCTTACCTATAACTTCACGAACTTTGTCTGGATTGATTTTCATAGCATATGCCTGTGGAGCAAATTCAGATACATGTTTGCGTGGAGCTTTGATTGCTTTTTCAATCTTGCCCAATATGTGCATACGTCCGTCTTTTGCCTGTGCCAAAGCTTTTTCCATGATTTCAAACGTAATAGATGTGATTTTTATATCCATCTGCAACGCGGTTATACCATCTTTTGTTCCAGTTACCTTAAAGTCCATATCACCCAAGTGATCTTCGTCACCCAAGATATCTGTTAAAATAGCATAATCATCACCTTCTTTAATCAATCCCATCGCAATACCTGCAACTGGACGTTTCAAAGGTACACCACCATCCATCATAGCCAATGTTGCACCGCATGTTGTTGCCATTGATGAAGAACCATTTGATTCCAAAATATCAGATACAACGCGAATTACGTAATCAAATTCGCTGCGGCTTGGTACCATAGGATGAAGTGCGCGCCATGCTAAGTTACCATGTCCTATTTCACGACGACCTGGAGACTTTAACCCTTTTGCTTCACCAACAGAATATCCTGGGAAGTTATAATTCAAGATAAAATCTCTTTCTTCATCACCATCCAAAGATTCAATTGGCAATGCATCTTTTCCACCACCAAGTGTCAAAGATACCAACGCCTGTGTTTCACCACGTGTAAACAACGCAGAACCATGTGCACGTGGTAATACACCCAATTCAATTTCAATTGGACGAACTGTTTTATTATCACGACCATCAATACGAGGTTTACCAGCTAATATATTTCCACGCATGATACGTGCTGTTAAACCTTCAACTATTTCATCTGCCCAAGATTCCAATGTAGATGTTGCTGTTGTTGTTTCTGGGAATAATTCTGGTATGCGTGCCTTCGCTTCCGCATGAATATTGCCCAAAGTTTCTAAACGAACCAACTTTTCTTTTATCTGTAATGCTGATTCTATTTCACCTGCAAAAGATTCAAAATCTTTCTGCATAGCAACATATTCTTCTGAAAGCTCTGGAGTTTCCCAACGTTCTTTACCAGCTTTTTCCGCGAATTCATTAATCGCTTTAATTACTGCCTGCTGTGCATCAAAACCAAATTTTACAGCGCCCAATGTTGTAGCTTCGTCTAATTCGCCGATTTCTGATTCTACCATCAAAACACCGTCTTTAGTTGCAGCAACAACCAAGTCCATTTCTGAATCTTCTGTTTCTTTCTTTGATGGATTTAATAAATATTTTCCATCTTTATAACCAACACGCGCCGCACCAATTGGTCCCTGGAAAGGAACGCCAGATAAAGCCAAAGCAGCACTGGATGCAATCATAGCCAATATATCAGGCTGATTCTTTTTATCGTACGAAAATACCTGAGCTATTATTTGAACTTTGTTCTTAAATGTTTCAGGAAATAAAGGACGAATAGGTCTGTCTATCAAACGTGCAATCAATGTTTCTGATGTAGAAGCCTTGCCTTCACGTCTATCACGAGAACCAGGTATACGACCTGCGGACGCAAATTTTTCTTGATAATCAACCGTCAAAGGAAAGAAATCTTGTCCTTCTACTGCTGTTTTTTCGGCACAAACTGTCGCCAAAACCATCGTACCACCCATAGTCGCCAATACAGAACCGTTTGCCTGTTTTGCCATACGACCTGTTTCTAAGCGCAACGTCTCGTCACCATATTTTATTTCAACGGCAACTGGATTATTCAAATGCGCTTTTTCATCTTTGTTAAATAAACCAAATAACATTTATTTCTCCATTTTTTTGTTAATAGCGCGAAGAAAAATTATTCATTTTTGCATTCCACAAAAAAATGCAAGAAAGAACAATTTCCCCTTCGCAGAGTTAATTATAAATTATATTTAGCTGTTTGCAAATAAAAACCGGCAAAAAACTGCCGGTTAGTTTTATTTACGCAGACCTAATTTTTTGATTAGTTCTTCATATTCTGCTGAATTACGTTTCTTTATGTAAGCCAACAATTTTTTACGACGATTAACCATCAACAACAGACCACGTTTTGAATGCTCGTCATTATGATTTGCTTTCATGTGTTCTGTCAAATTACGAATACGTTCTGTTAAAACTGCAACCTGTGCTTCTACTGAACCACCGTTGTCTTTTTCGCTTATTTTATATGCGTTAATCAATTCTGTTTTTTTTGCTTTTGTAACGGACATTATGTTTCCTTTTTTTATATTGTTCTTTTGGGATATAGCGTACCAGATTCAATAACACCAATACCTACAAAAGTATTTCCGTTATAAACCCGATACTGCCCATTAATCGCGTTTGTCTTTATAAAACCACCGTGCCTATAAAACTCGGTAGCTTTATCGTCCAGATTTAAAACCGGAATGTCCCCCAGTCCTAAATCTATCGGTTTCAAGAAGTCCTTGAAATCTGCACCATTATTAAACAGATTTTCCAAAAAATCAAGTTTTACCGCACTTTTTATATCAAAGCCATTTGTTTTGGTCCTGCGTATCATGTCCACCGTTGCAACCGTTCCGCACTTTTCTGCAATATCACGCGCCAGCGCACGAACATAAGTTCCACGACTGCAAACAACTTTAAACGTCCACGTTTCTGACTCTTTACCAATAAATTCCAATGAAAATATGTGAACTTTTCTTGGTGGAATATCAAATTCTTGACCTGAACGCGCTAAATCATATGCCCGCTTTCCATCTATATGAACAGCACTATAAACGGGTGGAATCTGATCTATATCACCTAAGAAACTCTCTAAAACAGAAACCACCTGTTTTTCATTTGGTATAATATCAGTACGTCTGATTTCTTTGCCTGTTATATCAAGGCTATCCGTTTCAAAACCGAACTTTAACGAAAATAAATATTCTTTCTGACCGTCAGAAGCGTCTTCTATAAAAGGTATCATTTTCGTTGCATCACCTAATGCAATCGGCAAAACACCAGATGCCATAGGATCAAGCGTACCAATATGTCCAAACTTTTTCACACCGAAAATTCTGGCAATTTTACCGCCAGCGGTTCTGCTGAATACGCTTGACGGTTTATCTAAAATTACCCAACCTGACGTCAACTAACGCACCTTCATTTCATTTGCAGATTTTAAGGCTTGTTCTATTATTTTATCTATTTCTGTCTTTCCTTCTTGGGCAACAGGATATAACTGCTTTAAGTTATCTTTATCTACAAAGCACAAATTACCGAAATCTTTCCTTAAAGCGAAAGAATGTTCTTTATAATTATTTTTGCTTATATAAGGAATCTGCATTCGATAATAAAGCATATCAGAACCATTTAAAGGTTCAACATTTACGGATTTTGCCACCCATAAATCAGGAGTCCAAAACTTGTCTGTTTTAAAATCATAACCTTTCATATTCAATGTAAAATAATAGCCTACCTTAAAAACCGGTGGAAAATCAGAAATATTAAAATTAGACGCAACAGGATTTCCCTTTAAAGAATACCTTTTTGTAAAATCAAAAGATTTTATATGCTTTTTTAAATCTTGTGGGTTTAAAAACTCATTTTCTACATTGTAGCCTAATAAAGTTTTAAAAAGAAAAACTGTTTTTACTTCCATTTCAATAAACCTTTTTCATTTTGTTTTGTTCTTTCATTGCACGACGGAAAAATTTTAACAGTTCACTATTAAACTTCTGATGCTTTGGCCATATCTGATTTAAAGAATCCATATTAATTATGGCATCTGCCATGTTCTTACTAAATCTTACCTCTTGATATTCACGCTTTATTATTTTTGTATCAGATATTTTATCCATAGGAACTGACGCAAAAATCTTACCGTCCTTTTCTTCTCTTACTCGTTTTCCCGCAATGAATCTCGGTCCCCATTTTACATCCGATTTATAGTAAAATCCATTTATAATAACACCTATGCGATAACCTAATTGAAACTCTGGTAAACCCGTATTGAATTCCTTACTTTCATGCACTCTCATAAAATTAAAGTTTTGTAAAAAATCTTTTAATTCGTGCGAACTATAAAATTCCTTGTAATTAGGCGTATAAAAAGGGGTTTTAAATACGTATACGGTGTTTACTTGCATGTTTCATCCTTTTAGCCAAAAAGATTCAACTGAACCTTTTTATCGGGTTGCGCGACCTTGTTTACGCTTTGTTGCACTTTTTTATTAACTGCAACAGGCGTAACATCCTCACAAATAGTAGCTTTATGCTCCTCCAACCCAGCTAAAACGCTTTCTGCACGAGCAACAACCGCTTCGGGCATCCCTGCCATTTTCGCTACATGTATACCATAAGACCGATTCGCTATACCTGCAACTATTTTATGCATAAAGATTATTTCATTATTATGCTCACGAACATCGATAGTTAAACACGAAACATTATGCAGCTTCCCGTTATCACAACCAACCAGCGCAGTCAGTTCATGATAATGCGTCGCAAATAGCGTTCTGGGTTGTAATTCATTCAAATATTCTAATACAGCTTGTGCAATCGCCATACCATCGTACGTTGCCGTACCACGACCTATTTCATCAAATATTATGAAAGAACTTTTCGTCGCACGACGTAAAATATTCGCAGTTTCACTCATTTCTACCATAAACGTAGACTGACCTGCCGCCAAATTATCAGATGCCCCAACACGACTGAACAACTGGTCACAAATACCGATTGTTGCACGCGTTGCTGGAACAAAAGACCCCATATGAGCCAAAACCACCAGTAATGCATTCTGACGTAAATAAGTCGATTTACCAGCCATATTAGGTCCGGTCAATAATGCAATAGATTCTACATTTAAGTTACAATCGTTCTTTACAAAATTATCGGCACGACTACGCAAGACAGCTTCGATAACAGGATGTCTGCCACCGACGATATCAAAAGAGTTATCTTCTGTAACCGTCGGACGCGTCCAAGAATATTTGTCAGCAACAACCGCCAAAGAATACCACACGTCTAAATCCGCTAACAATTCGGCCGTTGATAACAAGTCATCAGAAACATTTCTGATTTTTTGAATCAAACTTGTTATTATCTCTGCCTCTATCGCGTCGGACTTTTCTGCAGCACTGCGCACATCGTTATCCAAGTCAATAAGACGCGCCGTTGTAAAGCGCATATTACCAGCCATCGTTTGACGATGGATAAAACCTGACTCTGGCTTCATTAAAGCTTCTGCTCTTGCACTTGGCACCTCTATAAAATATCCAAGAATATTATTATATTTTATCTTTAATGTATGAACACCAGTGGATGCAGCATATTCTGCTTGCATACTAGCTATCGTTTCTTTTGCACCGTGTGCAAGACCGCGCATATTGTCCAAAGATATATTAAAACCAGTCCTTATAACACCACCGTCACGGAAAAATGTTGGCAACTCGTCCGATAAAGCAGAATTTAGTTCTAATGCTAAATCATCATGAGTATTTATTTCAGAAAACCTAGATGAAAAATTGCTGTCCAATCTGGACGCTAGCATTTTCGCACTAGGCAATTCTATTAAAAAGTCTGTAATATGTCGCATATCACGTGGCGTACCACGACCAGCAAGCAATCTCGACAAACTGCGCCCTACGTCAGGCACACTTGACAACATAGACGAAACACTTGCCATAACATCTGGATTTATTAAAAAATGACCAATATGTTCTTGTCTGCGACGTATTTCACCAATATCACCAGACAAAGTACGCAAATAAGAACGAAGTTTTCTGGCACCTGCGGCAGTTTTCGTATTATCCAATACATCTATTAAACAAGTACCACCGTCATTTATCGGCGCATCAATTTCTAGACTTCTCCACGTTGCAGAATCTATCAATAACTGACGGCCGGACTTATAAACATATGGTGTACGAAATGCAATTGATGCACCACGCTGAGTATTAAACAAATACCCTGCCAATAAACTTATCGCATTTTCACAATTAGTATCATCTACCCCAGTTCTTACCGCACCGCCAAAAACCTTTGAAACAATTTGTTCTATGTCCGTACGATGATATAATTTTTCGTATACTGGTGTAGTTTTAAAAATATCGCGCAAGTGCAATATAGTTTCATTTTCTGCCAACGATTCAGGATATATAACCTCGGCAGGATTAATTCTGACTAAATCATCTAAAATATCTGCGGTCTGACCTATAAAAAACTCGCCCGTAGATATGTCACAGCCTGCAATATCAAATTTAGAATCTGGTAACGCAGCAATTGCTATAAGAAAATTAGAATTCTTTGGCGTTAATAAATTTTCATCCGTAAGCGTACCAGGCGTTAAAACACGAATTACTTTTCTTTCAATAAATTTATGCCCACGTGCTTTTGCTTCGGCTGGCGTTTCCATCTGCTCAACCAATGCAACACGAAACCCGGCACGCACCAAACGACCAAAATAATTATCTGCAGCATGCCAAGGTATACCGCACATTGGTATATTCTCACCATCTCCGTCGGTACCACGCTGAGTCAAAACAAGCCCTAAATTTTCACTGATAATTTTTGCGTCTTCAAAAAAAGCTTCGTAAAAATCCCCAAGTCTAAACATCAACAGTGCGTCCGGATTTTCTGCTTTCATATCCACATACTGTTGCATAACAGGGGTTAATTTATTCTTATCCGCCACGACCTAATCCATTAATCTTGTGCGCCAACTTTTAAAGTTTCTATTTTTAATTCTGCTTCTTTTAGCAACTGTTCACAATATGCTTTCAGCTTAACACCTTGTTCATATGCAGCAACAGAATCAGCCAATGATAATTCACCGGCTTCCATTTTTTTTACAAGTTCTGTTAATTGCTTATACGCTTCTTCAAATGATAACTTTTTATCGTCCATTTTTTACCCTTTTATCTATTCGGAACGATACAAAATTAAAACGAAAAACGCAAATAAAGAAATGAAAAAATAAACCCTGCATAATGCAGGGATTTTTTTATTTTGCAGGCGCAATTAATATAGACTTTGTTCTTTCATCCGGTTTTGACTTAGTCTCAAGCGTTCCCTTGTCACCAATTAATTCCAAAATTCTTGCAAACAATTCTGGAACAGCGTCTTTACCGCGCGCCAATACTTTTTTAGAACCACGGGTCATAACAGAAATTTTTACCTTATTGCCCTCGCCTAAAAATTCAAAAACTTTCTTTAGTTTTATATTCAAATCGTTTTCTTCAATAAAAGGTTTTACCCAAACTTCTTTTACTTCGACAACTTTCTGATTCTTTTTAGCTTCACTGGCTCGTTTCTTCTGTTCGTACTTAAACTTACCATAATCCATTATCTTCACAATTGGCACTGGACCATTTGCATTCATTTCAACTAAATCTAAGTCTTCATCTGCCGCCAATTGCAAAGCCTGCGACGTTGGCATTACACCCAAATTCTGACCAGTTGCACTAATTACTTGCACCGTTTTTGCAAATATTTTGTTATTTATACGCGGACCCATGTCACGACGATTATCACGGTTAAATGTCGGTTTAATAGTAAACTCCTTTTATTTATGCGGAAATTATTAACTATTCCTGCGAACTTTTCAACAATTTTTGCACTGTTTGCAACGCGTTCCACGCGTCTCGTTTTGCAGTCGGCTTTAAAATTAGATAATTAGGATGAAATATAGGAACACAACGTACACCATTATCAAGTGCAACTACCTCGCCATGTCCCTTTGGCAAATTTATGCCAGCAATCTCGTTTGCAGCCAACGTACCTAAAGTCAAAATAAAGCTCGGTTTTGCAAGTTCTATAAACTTATTCACGAATGGCTTGGCTAAATCCAGTTCATTTCTGTTAGGCGTTCTGCCACCAGGCGTGCGCCAAAAAACCAACGGCGTAATATAAACTTCATTTCGTGACATACCAATTGCCTGCAACATCTTATCTAATAAATCCCCCGCAGGACCCGATAAAATTTTTCCGCATGCATCGTCTTCGCCACTTGGAATATCGGTTATAATCAGTAACCCATTTGGATTCGCAGCAATATGAGGCAAAACAGAATTAGTCGCCCCACCCCTTAAAGGATGATTAAATTCCGCAATCATTCTGTTCAGCGCCTGCATGTCCGTTGGACGCACAGCCATCGCAGCTGCAGTTTCAACAGATATTGGCATTGCCGGAGCAATTGGCGGAACTATTGATGTTGGCGTTCTTGCCACAGTATTACTTTCTGAAGCAGCGCTGTCTTCTGATAAATTTTGTTTATTATTTGCAATAATCTTTTCCACAACAGTCATAGGAATATCATTCAGTTCCCACTTGACTCCTGCCAGCGCTAAATCCTGTAAATCATCACAAATCACTTTTGTTTTCCCTTGATTTTTCAAACCTTTTATTATAGACTAAAACACGAGCAACAAAAACTCAAGGGAGTATTTTCATGAAAATAAAAAACTTTGCTATGTTGGCAGGTGTTGCATCTATCTTGGCTGCTTGTGGCGGTTCTAGCATAGTTGAACCAGCTGACATGAACGATCAACGCGTATTCTTCGCGTTCAATTCTTCAGAAATTTCTGACGAAGCTCGTGATAACTTGTTGGGTCAGTCTTTGTATATGAAGAATCATCCAGAAACCAAAATTCAAATTGCAGGTAACTGCGACGAACGTGGTTCTGTAGAATACAACTTGGCTTTGGGCGCACGTCGTGCAAACGCTGCAAAAGAAGTTATGGTAAAAGACGGTGTTGAATCAAAACGTATTTCCACAATTTCTTATGGTAAAGAACGTCCATTAGTTCAAGGTTCTGGCGAAGAAGTTTGGAAATGGAATCGTAACGCAACAACAACAGTAAAATAATTGTTGTATTGTAAATAATAAAAATACCGGTAAATACCGGTATTTTTTGTTTATTTATTTCAAACAATATCTTAAACAAGTTTTCATATAAAAACACCGGCAAAAGCCGGCATTTTTATCTTGTAAGTTTTTCAACAAGTTCTTGCATCTGCAAGCGCGTATCAAAGTGCAAAACTATCTGCCCTGCCCCACCACGTTTTTCTTGCAATTTTACAGAAACGCCCAAAGCATTTTTGATTTTATTTTCTATATCGCGAACAGTTCCTGCATCTATCGTTTTTGCGTTATAAGCACGACTATTATTTGAACGTGCAGAATTTTTTACTTTTTTCTCGGTTTCTGCAACGGACATTTTATTTTCTATTATCTCGTGAGCAAGCGCAACTGGGTTTTCTGCAACCGCTATTGTTCTGGCATGCGAAGCAGAAAGTTCCCCTTTTTCCACTAAAACTTTAACATCGTCCGGCAAAGACATTAAACGTAAAGCATTTCTAATATAACTTTCTGATTTACCTATTAGTCTTGAAACGTCCGAAAGCTCGTATCCACACTTATCCATAAGGTTTTTATATGCCGCAGATTCTTCTATCGGATTAAGATTTTCACGTTGAACATTTTCTATCAACGCTATTTCCATTGCGTTTTCATTCGTAATATTTTTTACCAAAGCTGGAATTTCATTTAACCCAGCCAATTTACTTGCACGAAAGCGACGCTCACCTGCGACAATTTCATATAAATAAGGTCTGCCTGTAACAGCGCGTAACAAAATAGGTTGTAAAACACCTTTCTCTTTTATAGATGCGGCCAACTCAGACAATTCAGCATCAGAAAAAGTTTTTCTAGGCTGGTCAGGATTTGCACCAATTTGTACCAGTGGTATTTGTTTTACAACAACGCGTTCTGCACCAGTTAAAATAGAAATATCTGGGATGTTACCAATTTCTTCTTTTAAATCTGCTAAACCACGTCCTAAACCAAATTTAGACATAATTAAACCTCTTGTTCTGTTTTCTGAACCACTTCTGTTGCAACACGCAAATAAGCCTGCGCACCAGGTGAATTAAAATCATAAAATAAAGCTGGTTTCCCATGACTTGGCGCTTCTGAGACACGAACGTTTCTTGGTACAACCGTCTTGAAAACTTTTTCCCCAAAAGTATTTCTTACGTCGTCTTCGACCGCACGAGTCAAACCATATCTTTTGTCATACATAGTCAATAAAACGCCTAAAATATCTAAATTAGGATTCCATTTATTTTTTATTTCTTTAATAGAATTCACTAAATGACTGATACCTTCCAAAGCATAAAATTCACACTGCAATGGTATGATTACATAATTTGCAACAGTTAATGCATTTAACGTAAGGAAACCAAGTGCAGGCGGACAGTCTAACAATATATAATCATAATAGTCCATAATAGGCTGCAAAGCATCACGCAGACGGTATTCGCGATTTTCTATATCCAACAAATCAACTTCTGCACCAGCAAGTGCCATAGAAGAGGGCAATATATGCATTCCCTGAACAGCCGTAGATAAAATATTATCTGCCGCACTTGCTGTTCCCATTATAACACCGTAAACACTCTGTCGATGAGACGCACGAACAAAACCCAATCCTGTTCCGGCATTTCCCTGCGGATCTAAATCAATCAACAAAACACGTTTTTTTATTGCTGCAAGCGATGCACCTATATTAATTGCAGTCGTTGTCTTACCAACTCCGCCTTTTTGATTAGCAAAAGCTATTATTTTTGTCATTCTTCCTTTCCTAAATCACTACATAAATTAACAAGAAAAGAATATAAAAACCACTCGATTCGGTCAAGCCCTTATATAAAAACAATAAAAAAACAACTAAATTCAAAATATTATTTTTTATTTCATATGAAATATCAACAAGTTGACAAAAAATATTTTTTGATTACAATTTAACAGAAATGAAATTCGAAAAACTGTACGATATCGCTTTTTTCTTTGTGATAGGCTGCGTCATAGGCGCAACCACTATTGAGCTTAAATCAAACAAAAAAGAAAAAAAATATATAATAGAACACCTCGATACACTGACAACGAGAATAGATACCACATACATAACAAAAGAAGATTTAGAAAACAAAAGAGTTATAGTTGGCGGAACATTTTGTTCAGCAAAGAACACAATAAATATATATTATATAAAACCAAAAGACACTGCGCAAAAAACTATAAACTATTGTAACGCGGTAAACAAACAAATCAGATATGTAAAAGTTCACGAATTAGAACACGCAAAAAAGGCTAATTTAGTGGAAAACCCTCATTTCTTTTTACCAAAAACACGTGCAAAGATTGCGGCCCAAAATGAAATCATAGCACCAGCCGCCGAGATAATAGCGGCACTTGACCTTAGTTATATAACAAAAGCAAAACCTGCAAATATGCGTTGGTTTATAAAAAATGCTTATAACGAAATGTCACAAACTTTAAAAAAGCAACCAAGACCAATTGACTTAAACAAACAAGAAGTTGCAGACATAATAATTAAACACTCTTTATTGTTCTTTTTAAGCGAAGTAAAGCGCGGTTCTTATATAGGAACTATAAAGAGAGAATACAACAGAATACCAAACGATTTTTATTATCCACCTATAGACAACTGTAACATCAAACAACGAATTGAATTTAAACCACACTTGGATGAATGGGCACCACTATGGCAATTTAACACAAAGCAGGGCGATGTTAATATTTGGAACACAGCAAGTGACAAACAAAAGAGCATTTTATTAAACAGCATTGACTCTCTTGTAACAAAAATCACCGGCAAACAGAGATAATTTTATTTTATGATATATTTTACGTAAATACAAACAGTTATAGACAGTTTCACATGAAACTACCGGATATTTTGTATTATAATTATAAAACCATCACCAGTTTTGGACGGTATTAACTTGTAATCAAATTTATACTTTTTATTTGCCTGTTTTATTTCATTCAAAACATCCCGGCCTTTTAATAAAAAAAGCCGGCATTTCGTCTTAGAAACGTAATCAAGAATTTTTACAAGTGGAGCAAAAGCACGAGCCGTAAAAATAACTTCTTTATTTTTATCAAGCAGGGCAGGTACATATTTTTCAACACGCCCATTATAAATTGATAAATTTTCCAAATTTAACTTTTCTTTAACAGCGTTTAAAAAAGCCGCTTTTTTACCAATAGATTCTATACAAACAACATTCCATCCTAAAATAGCCAGCACAACGCCAGGAAAACCTGCACCACTTCCTAAATCAACAATATTTACATCTGTCGGCAAAACGTCTGCCAGCTGTGCAGAATCTGCAAAATGGCGATTTTGTATATCATTTAAAGTACTTGGGGCAACAAGATTCATCTTTTTTGCCCACTCTTTTAGCAATTCTTCGTATGCTTGAAATTTTTCTTTATTATTCATGAAGATTATTGTAGCATAACTTTTACATGAAAAAAACAGAATCTTTATTTATTGGTGTCGGGTTAATTGCCGTTTCTATTTTAGCGGGCGGTGCTTTTTGGTATCACAATTATTCCAACGACACAGAAAAAAACCATATATATCCAACAACAAAATATGGCGCTTTCTTGGCCGCACAGCATGCTGTTTATATAAATGATTTTGAAAAAGCAGCAGAATTTTCATCACAGTTAAAAGATGTAAATTATGCGTCTGTACAGAACACAAAGTTTATATCAGAATTTCTTAGCGGTCGCTTGCCAGATGGCGTAGAAGTATTAGAAGAGGAAAAAGCAACCGCTTCAAGATTAATTTATGATGCTTATTTGCTGACAAAAGACAATTGGAAAGATTTATATAAGCGTCATAAAAAAGATGAATCTGCATTGGCTTCGCCTCTTAGAATATGGGCATCAGTTGCAACCGATAATACAAAAGCTGCACTTAAATTCATAGAGGATTTACCAACTAATGATGCGTGGAAGAATTTTGTTCGCGGACAAATTTATGCAGAAACAGGTGACGCTGAAAAAGCAGCTGAGTATTTTGATAAAGTACGAATAGAATTTATGAATATAAACGACTATTTGTATATTATGTCTTTTTATAATCATAATAATATGACGGACAAGGCAGATAAATTGTACTCAGAATTTACGGCTCGTCCTGGTGGGATGTTCATGTTGGATTATAAAAACATTCCGGACTGGTCGTTATATTCCGGTTATAAAAATGCGCTTGCTTTCAGTTTGATACAAAACGTTTCTCATACACAGATAATGATGTATTCTGATTTATCTATATTATTGTTACGTTTTGCACAAATAACAGGTCCAAATTACAATTCTGATAACGATGCCATTAATTATTATCTGGGACAGTTCTTCTTTAATAATCATGGTGATTATCAGGCTCTTTTTTCAAAAATAAGCAAAGATAGCCCTTTTTATCCGTTTGCTGCGATGCGAAGCGCAGAAAAAAATAAAGATATAAAGGCTCTTGAAAAAATAGTAAAAAACAATCCATTGTTTGTAACTGCAATAAATAAGCTTGTTACACATTATATTCAAAGTGGAAATAAGAAGGCCGCGTTAAAAGTAATTAATAAAGCATTAGATGACGAAAATTTAACTGAATCTGGACATGCCTTTTTCTTGAAGAGCAGGGCACAAGTATATTATGTCTTTGGCGATTTAGAAAAAGCACAATCAGATTTGCATGACGCATCTTCTGTATTAATGTTGGATTCTGAAATAATGGCTTTACAGGCAAAGATATGGGCTGATGAAAATCGTGAAATAGAAAATGCCTATGATTATGCAATGCTGCTGGTTAAGCAGGACCCAACAGATATATTTGCATGGGATACGCTTGGATACGTTGTTGCTGTACGAGAAGGAACTGATGCAGCATTAGATTTATTAAAGCGCGTCGGTGAAATTTCTACAACATGTTCTTCTTTGTTTGAACATTTAGGTGATTTATATTTAAAATCTGGCGATAAAAAATTAGCACGCGATTCTTATTTGCGAGCAATAGAATTATCAGACGACGGATTAACTGTTGTGCCAGAACTCAAAAAGAAACTAAGGAAGTTGAAATGAAAGTCGGTGTTATAGGTGCTGGGGCATGGGGAACTGCCTTGTCTATTGTTTCTGCCCGTGGGGGTTCTGATGTTATTTTGTGGTCTTACGATGGATGCAGTAAAACGTTTGAGAATGTAGAATTACCAGAAAATATAAAAATAACTTCCGAGATGTCAGAATTAAAAAATGCTGACGCTTGGTTAATCGTAACGCCTGCCGCTTATTTCCGTGAAACAATAAAAAAAGCTGCAGAATTTTATAACAACCAACCAATCATTATTTGCACAAAAGGCGCAGAAAGTTCTACGGGCGATTTTATGTCAGAAATCATTCGTAAAGAACTGCCAAGCGCAAACGATTTTGGCGTTTTATCTGGTCCTCAATTTGCTGCAGAAGTTGCACGTGGCGTTCCGACCGGTTCTACATTGGCAGGTACACCAAAAGCTGTAGAAATAGGAAAAAATATTTTAAATAAGTTATACATTAATGCCAGTGATGATGTCATCGGTGCTGAAATGTGCGGTGTCGGTAAAAATGCAGTTGCTCTTATTTGCGGATACAATTCAATTGCCGCAAGCGGTGAAAATGAACGCGCAATGATATTTACTCGTGCTTGGAATGAAGTTATGAACTTGGGTATTGCAAGTGGCGCAAAAATGGCAACTTTCTTGGATTTGTGCGGAATAGGGGACTTATTCTTATCTGCTACATCTGCAACCAGCAGAAACTTTGCTGGTGGTATGGCAATTGCACGTGGTGAAGAACCCGCAGGTACAGTTGAAGGTATATTTGCATTACATGGTTTAATCAGACGCGCAGAAAAACTGGGTGTAGATACAACCATATTGAAAGAAATGCAAAAAAAGTTAAATATATAAAAAAGCCGGCATTTGCTGGTTTTTTATTGTTTTTTATAAAACTACATATAAATAAAAAATCCCGTTATCTTACGGGATTTTTTAGTGAACATATTACTCGTGTCTTAAACTGTCTATTGGATTTAATTTAGCCGCCTTTCTGGCAGGTACTACACCAGACGCCAAACCTACAAACACAGCAACACCAACAGATACAACAACCGGCCAAGCACTGAATGGAACAGAATAACCTAGTATAAATCTACCAACGCCCTGAGACAAACCAACGCCTATTAACATACCGGCCAAAGAACCTATAAATGAAATCAAGATAGATTCTGATAAGAACTGTATGATAATATGACGTTCTCTTGCCCCAATAGCTTTACGTATACCTATTTCATGAGTGCGTTCTGCAACCGACACCAACATCATGTTCATAATACCTATAGAACCTACTAACAAAGATACCGCAGCAATCGCAATTAAAAGCATTGTCATGTAGCCAGTAACAGTATTCATAGCTTCCATAACTTGCTTCATATCCATAATCTGGAAATCATCTTCTTCATCTTCTGCCAGTTTGTGTCTGTCACGAAGCAGGGCAGTCATTTGCTCTATGGCAAGATTATTATCCGCATCTGAGTATAATTTTAACGTAATCATATTAACAGAATCTGGGAAACGGCTTCCCTGCAAACGCTTTTTTAACGTCGTTATAGGAATTATAATCATATCGTCCTGACTTCCCATGGCAGAATCGCCACGCTCTTTTGTTACGCCAATTATAACAAATGGCATATTTTGAATACGTATTACTTCCCCAACAGGATTTTCTGGCATTTGTAATTCTTCGGCCGTTTGCGGTCCTATTACGGCATAAGTAGACGCATTACGTACTGCAGATTGGTCAAAAAATGTGCCATATTTCATTTCTAAATTCTGAACCGTAGAATAATCTGGGTACGCACCAACCATCGATGTTGACCAGTTTTGATTGCCATAAATTACCTGAGCAGCACCATTTTGTACAGGACTTGCAGCCGCAACATCTGGTAATTTAGCAATAAATTCAGAATCTTGAATTGTTAAAGTTTGTCGGTTACCAGTTCTAACACCAGCACTTTGCGCTGCACCAGCACGTATCATTATAGTATTCGTACCAAGCGAAGAAAACTGGTCGTTTATTTGCTTTGATACCGTTTCACCAACAGCCACCATTATAACAACCGCCATTACACCTATAACAATACCTAAAACCGTTAAAAAAGAACGTATTTTATTACCGCTGATTGATAACCAAGATTCTTTCAAAATATCATTAAATGTCATTTTTATACCTGCTTTATTTATTTTTGTAAAACCTTTTCGTCTTTTGGAACCTTGCCATCATAAGTTATTCTTCCGTCATATATGTGTATAAGACGATTAGAATATTGTGCAATTTCAAACTCATGGGTAATCATTACTATCGTTATACCCATCTCTTCATTTAATTTTTTAAAGAATTTTAAAATTTCGTTTCCCATTTTACTGTCTAATGCGCCAGTTGGTTCGTCCGCAAGAATAAGCTTTGGATCACCAGCCAAGGCACGCGCAATTGCAACACGTTGCTTCATACCGCCAGATAACTGCGTAGGAAGATAAGATTCGAAATTTTCAAGACCTACACGCTTTAACATTTCACGCGCACGACGAATACGTTCGTCCATTGGAAGTCCACGATACATTAACGGCAACATAACGTTATCTAAAACGCTTCTTTTTGATAGCAAGTTAAACTGCTGAAAAACAAAACCTATGTACTCGTTACGAACGATTGCCAATTCGTCAGTAGAAAGATGCGTTACATCTTTGCCATAAAGCTTATACGTGCCGCTGGTCGGAGTATCCAAGGCACCAATTATATTCATGCATGTAGACTTTCCACTGCCCGATGGTCCCATAATAGATACAAATTCACCCTGATTTATATCAAAACTTATATCAAATAAAACTTGTTGTTGTCCGCCCATTTCAACAGGGAAACTTTTACAAATTTTATTCATTGAAATTATATTTACTTTTTCGGTCTTTTTTTTCATATTCATTCTCTCTTTTCAGAAAGATTATATCATTTGTTGCTGAATTTTTACAAAAAAAATATTTAAAAAGCCGGTATTTTACCGGCTTTTTTATTGTATTAACGCATTGGTCCCATACGCATACCAGAAGAAGACGAAGAAGTTAAGCCATAACGACCAATAATAATTCTATCTCCTTCTTGTATATCATCAGAAATAATTTCTGTTTCTGTAGCTGTAATTAATCCCTTTTCATAAGGAACAAGCACAACTGTCGGCGTACCGTTTATATTACGTTGTATAGCAAGGTGTGTTTTTGTTGTCGCATCACCAGCATCGTCCACAATTCCATCAAAGCTACGCAACAATAATGAAGAATTTTGTACTTTCCATACATCGTTCTTTTCAGAAATAAGTATCGTCACAAACGCTGTCATACCAGGCTTTAAGCGCAAATCGCTGTTATCTACATCAATAACAACAGTATAAACAACAACGTTTGATGTAACCGTTGGAGATAAACGTATTTGACGGACTTCTCCTTCGAAAGTCTGCGTAGGGTACGCGTCAACCGTAAACGTTACCTTCTGACCTTCTTGAATCATACCAATGTCAGCTTCGGATACCGCAGTTTCGATTTGCATTTTTGATAAATCTTCAGCGATAGCAAATAAATCTGGTGTCTGGAAAGATGCCGCAACTGTCTGACCAACGTCAACCTGACGAGAAATAACGGTTCCATCAACAGGTGATGTAATCGTCGCATAGCTTAAATTTGTAACAGCTCTATCATACTGAGATTTCATACGATTTACAGACTGTTCTGCCTGTTCATATGTTGTCTGGGATTGTTCCAGTTCGGCACGAGCTATAAAACCGTCTTCATACAAAATCTTATTACGTTCGTATTCACTTTTCGCATAATCACGTTGTGATTCAGCACTTACCAAAGATGCTTTCGCTTCATCAACAGACGCCTGTAAAACTGATGGTTCTATAGTTAATAAAACATCGCCTTTCTTTACCTGCGAATTATAATCTACAAATATTTCTTCGATTGTACCACTTACCTGCGACCCAACGTTAATTGTATTCAAAGGTTGAATTTCACCAGTTGCAGTTACAACTTGACGCAAATCTCCACGCGTAATCGCGGCAGTTGCAAAACCCGTTCCTTCGGAACTGCTGCTGCCAGTCATGAAATAAACAACTATTCCTGCCGCTATTGCAAATAATATTATCCACCATTTACGATGTTTTACCCAAGACCATAAACCTTTTTTAGTTTGTGTATCTTTATTCATCTTCTTCCCCCTCTACTATTAAACCCTCTTTTATATCGCCTATTGACAATGCAAGCGCTGCACGTTTTGTAAACAAGTCGTATTTAGCTGCATTGTTTTGTTTATGTGCATCAGCTAAATCAGCCAAAGCAGTCTGCCAATCGAGCATGGTCGCTTTACCAACCTTGTACATGCCAGCCGTCACGTTTTCAGTTTCTTTCGCAGATGCTAACAACGTTTCTGTTTGTTTTAATACCGTCTGCGCCGTCTTATAGTTTTGATACGCAGTAAAAACATCTAAAACTGCCGCATCTTTTGTCGCACGTTCTTGCTCTATGGCACGTTCATAATTTGCTTGGGCGGAACGGACATTGTAAACATTAGCAAAACCAGCAAATATCGGCATAGACGCACGAATTCCTATGCTACCACTTATGTTATCTTGACCGGAATTATATACCTCGCTTGGCGTATTGTTCCAAGACAAACTTCCGCTTGCAGAAATACTTGGTAAATTACTTAAAAAAGCACTGTTTCTACGATGCCATGCCGCATCTTTATTTGCAGCTGCACGTAATAGGTCAGGGCGCTTTTCCTCTGCCAGCGCAATCAACTCATCTATATTCTTGTTTTCTGATTCTGTGCCAAACTCTGCTGGCATATCAGCTATTTCTATATTCTGATTTGCAGAAAAAGATAACTTCGAAAGCAGCGTACCTTTTGCTATTTCACGGTTATTCTTCGCACGTTCTAAGTCCAAAATTCTGCTTGCCAATGTTGTATCTGCTTTCAAAACGTCTGCCTTGGCAACAGCACCAGCCTTAAACTTCTTATCCGCAGTATCTTTGGCTGTTTGAGCAACCGTTTTTAATGAATTTGCCGTAAAAACGTCAGCATCCGCATTTAACAAAGCATAATATGCCCCGATTATGCTATAAACATAATTCTGAACGGATTCGCTATAATCAAACCCAGTTGCGCGCCAAGTAGCTATCAACTGGTTAACATCAGATAATCTTTTACCAAAATCAAAAATCAAATATGACGCAGAAATCGATGCCCCATACGACCAGTCAGACCATTCCTTATTTCTGTATGGAAGATTGGCAGAACCAGATGCACTGACATTTGGTAAATATTGTGCATATCCAGCATTTTTATTAAATCTTGCTGATTCTAAAGATAGGTATGCAGATGTAGTTTCTGGATTCCTGCAAAGTCCCAATTCAATTACTTGTTGCAGTGTTAACTTACCTTCAGGAACAGTATTAGTCGTAAAACAATCTTGCGCGGCGAACAATTGTGTCGGCAAGATACACAAAGCTAGTATTATCTTTTTCATTAAAATTCTCTCTTACCCTAAAATTATATCATATATAGTATAATTTTTCTGTTGAATTACAATTTTTTTTTGCTTAGTATAGTGACACATAATTAAATGGCCTGGTGGCAGAGTGGTTATGCAGAGGACTGCAAATCCTTGTATGCCGGTTCGATTCCGACCCAGGCCTCCAATTTTTCTTATAATGATTGAAACCATAACTCTTTCTAATTTTAGAAATCATGAATCGTGCAGAATCAAAACGCATGGTCGCCATAACGTAATAATAACAGGACCAAACGGTGCCGGTAAAACCGCTGTTTTAGAAGCCGTATCTATGCTGTCAGGCGACCGTGGATTACGTGGGGCGGCGATGAATGAGATAGCTAAATTTGATGGCAATGGCAGCTTTTCTATTTTTGCAAATCTATCCGATGAAACTGAACTGTCTGTGTATTTTACGCCAACAGATTCCAATAGACGCGCAAAAATAGACGGTGATAATGCAACCCTGTCGGACCTTTCTGCATATTTAAGAATAGTTTGGATAACACCAAAAGAAGACAGACTATTTGTAGACGCTGCATCGGACAGGCGCGCTTTTTTTGACCGGCTTGTATCCGGTTTTGATGCAACGCATTATGGTCGCGTGGCAAGGCTTTCTAAACTTATGACCGAAAGGGCTTTTGCGCTAAAAAATGGACGCGATAAAAATTGGATTGATGTTTTAGATTCTCAAATCGCAGGATGCGCAGTAGCCATCGCAACGGCACGTATACAATATGCAGGAGAACTGAACTACTTCTTGAAAAATTGTGCTGTGACAGTTTCTGGAATAGTAGAAAAAATGTTAATTGACGGCAGTAATGCAGCAGAAGCAGAAAGAAAATATCTTGATTATTTGCACAATAATCGTGAACTTGTCGGCGATAAAATGGTTTTAGACGGCCCGCACAAGTCTGATTTTGGCGTATTTAATAAAACATTAAACCTACCAGCGCACCTTACAAGTACAGGGCAACAAAAAACAGCGTTGTTAGATTTAATATTGGCGCACGCAAAACTTATTCACACAAAAACTAATAAACGACCACTTATTTTGCTTGATGAAGCGGCAGCGCATCTGGATTCTGAGGCACGCGCAAATCTTTTTAAAGAACTTGGGGCGGCGGACGCTCAGGTCTGGGCGACAGGTTTAGACGCAAACGTTTTTGCTGATGTGCCAGACGCTGTATTTGTTGCTTGCAAGGATGGGGCAATAAATAATATACTTGTCGCGGAGAATAAAGATGAGCAAAATTGATTATCAAAACTTATTAGACAACGCTTTAAAATCCGTTGTAAAAGATGCCTTAATTCATGCTCAATTTAATGGGCTGGGTGATGGAACACATTTTTTTATAACTTTTAAAACACGTGCACCAGGCGTTGTTCTGCCAGACTTTTTGCGAATCAGATATCCAGATATAATGACTATCGTTTTACAATATTCTTATAATAACTTGCATGTATCTGATAAAGAATTCGGTGTTCAATTAACATTTGATGGCAGACCTTTCTTTATTCGCGTACCTTTTTCTGCTTTGGTTGAATTCAAAGACCCTTCTGTTGATTTTATGTTATCTTTTCATCCAAAAGGGGCGGCTGCCGCAGACAACGATATGGAATTACCGTTGGAAGAAAAACCTGAATCAGTGCCAGACACAGGACGCGTTGTTTCTTTAGACGAATTTAGAAAAAATAGAAACAAATAAAAAACCGGTAAATACCGGTTTTTTTAATTAAAAAGATGACCTTAACGAAAACTTTATATTACTGTCGCTATAATATATGCTGCGAATATAATCATAGCCAAAATTAGCATAAACAACGCCCAGATTAACACCAAGATTTATTCCTGCTTCTAGTCCGAATTTATTCTCTTCCTCGCCTCGTAAAACATTAATTTGATATATATCAAACAAATATTCAGTTCTATCGCCTATGTCATTATAAACTAAATAAGAAGCATTAAGATTCGCAGACAAATTAAATATACTTATATTTTTTGAATACCTGACCCCAGGATTTATTGTCACATAGTCACTTTGTTCTGTCTTTATACGATAAGTATCACTATATTTATATTCATAAGGATTTAAATGAGTATAGTGTGCACCAACTTCTGCAACGAGATTTCGAGTTAGATTATACCCAACGTATAAATTCGCACCATAGCCGTCTATTTTATTTTCTTGATTTAATTCTTTATATTCTGAAACACCATAGTTAAAAATACCGTTTATATAAAACGCATTTTTTCGATATTGCCCATAAACAACGCCCGTATAATTCGTAACATCTATATCAGAATCATCAACGGAAAATTCTGAACCGTCGATATATACACCTGCACCAAGTTTAAGAGAATCACTTATCTTTCCATCAGCACCAAATACTACTCCTACAGAATTACTTGAAGAACCGCCTGTTTTAAGTTCTTTTAAATTATTATAAACTGTCTGAAACCAAAATGAACCTGTTGATGAATTTAATCTGTTTTGAACAGAATTATTTATCATATTATTAACACTTATCGCGTTTATAACATCGAACTTTGAATAATTTGTATTTTTTGGCTCTAGTCCCAACAATTGATTTTTAAAACTTTCTGCAGCAGCAGTCCAATCTTCATAAGGCAAGAAATCATCTAACTCTTCCGGAGTTAAAATTCCCCAATCAAAATTGGCTTCGTAACCAGCTTTATTTTGTCCTCCCATTCCATCAGAAATCCATTCCGTTTGAGAAGAAGTCAATTTACCACTTAATAAATTCCACGTATAATTTATATCTGATATACCAGCTAATTCTCCTATACCGGCCGTTGCTAAATCTGCTTCTGGATAGCAATTATTATCATGATAATTTAAAACAAAACTTGAAGCGAATGCAGGCGCAGTAAAAAATGCAGTCAAACAAATCCCTGTAATTAGATTTTTCATACTTTCTCCTTTCATACTGGGAATGTTATCAATAAATATTTATATACGCAATTTATAAAAAAATACCGGTATGTACCGGCATTTTTTACTTTTCTTCGTCTGAAGATTCTTTTTCTTCACTCGACGCTTTTTCTTTTTCGTCGCGCAAATAGTTTTCCAACCAATGATTATCAAAGTTCAAAGTTTTTACATCTTTGTTCTTTAACAATTTCTGCTGCAAAGGTATCGTAGTTTTTACACCTTCGATTACAAATTCATCCAACGCACGCATCGCACGCATAATACATGCCGGTCTGTTTGGAGCATGAACTATTAACTTTGCAATCATAGAATCATAGGTTGGTGGTATCGTATAGCCAGTATATACCGCACTATCAACACGAACCCCCATTCCACCAGAAGGCGCATACAAAGATATCTTCCCAGGGTTTGGTATAAATGTTTCTGGGTCTTCCGCGTTTATACGAAATTCTATTGCATGCCCGTGTGGGACAACATTAGATTGTGTGTACCCCAGTTTTTCACCAGCAGCAACGCGAATCTGTTCACGAACCAAATCAACGCCATATACCATTTCTGTTACAGGGTGTTCCACTTGCAAACGAGTATTCATTTCCAAGAAATAGAACTTTCCACCTTCAAACATAAATTCGAAAGTACCCGCATTCGTATAACCCATTTTCTTTGCAGCCGTTTTACATATTTCTATCATGTCATCGCGCTGCTTTTGAGTCAAAATTGCCGCAGGGCATTCTTCCATAACTTTCTGGTTTTTACGCTGCAAAGAACAATCACGTTCACCAAATATTACTACATTACCATGTTTATCGCCCAAAACCTGAAATTCAATATGTCTTGGATGTAACAATAACTTTTCCATGTATAATGTATCGTCACCGAAACCAGATTTAGCTTCTTGCTTTGTAATCTGATAAGCAGCTGGCATTTCTTCCGCAGACATAACTGGTCTTATACCACGACCACCACCACCAGCGGACGCCTTTAACATAACAGGGTAACCAATCTTTTCCGCCCAAGAAAGCGCATCTTCCAAAGAAGTTACCGCGCCATCAGACCCTGGTACAACAGGCAAACCGCATTCAATAGCAGTTCTTTTTGCGTTAACCTTGTCGCCCATTTTTTCAATCATCGCAGCAGATGGCCCAATCCAAATAAGCCCATGCTGTTCAACCTTTTGTGCAAAATCTGCACGTTCTGATAAAAATCCATAACCTGGATGAATCGCGTCCGCATTCGTTAATAACGCAGCCGTTAAAATTGCAGATTCATTTAAATAAGAATCTTTTGAAGGTCCAGGACCAATACAAACGGATTCGTCCGCCAATTGCACATGCATAGCATTTTTATCAACAGTTGAATATACCGCAACTGTGCGAATACCCATATCGCGACACGCACGTATTATACGCAACGCAATTTCACCGCGATTTGCAATTAAAACTTTCTTTATCTGAGACATTTTTATTCAATTACTATTATTGGTTGATCAAATTCAACTGCCTGACCGTCAGAAACCAAAATTTCTTTTACAACACCATCTTTGTCAGACTTTATAGGATTAAAGGTTTTCATTGCTTCTATCAACGCAACTGTGTCACCTGCTTTTATTTGTGCACCAACTGAAGTAAATGGTTTTGCACCTGGTTCTGGAGACAAATATGCTACACCAACCATAGGAGATTTCAAAGCATAACCGTTAACTACCTTTTCAGATGGTTCACTGTTAGTGTTCTTTGATTCCGTTGATACTGGGAAATTAGGCATAGCAACTGTTGCCGTCGCCTGCTGTTTTGATAAATGAATATGTTTACGATAAACACCAAACAAAAACTGACGTTCTAATTCAAGTTCTGTAATACCCATTTCATCCATAATCTTTGACATGGATTCTACGGTTGCACGAAAAGACATTTTTTATCCTTTATATTAATCTAATAATTTTTATTCGCGTCTGGAATTTTACCACAATCCAGATTCTTGTCAAGGGACAGGGTCGTAACCAAACCCACCACCTGGTCTGCAACGTAATATACGTCGCACCCCCATCACAATTCCTCGAAACACGCCATACTTTTCAATCGCCTGACGCGTGTATTCACTGCAAGTCGGTGTAAATCTGCATGCCGCACGGCCGCCTATAAAAGGCGATATGCACAACTGATACATACGAATTAAACCAGTTGCTATTTTGCGGAAAAATACAGAAAAAATATTCTTGGATTTATTTTTCAATTGATTGCTTTTTTATATAATTTAAAGACTTTTTCATAGCCATACGACCTTCTTCACGCGTTACACCCAAAATAGCCCCCCTGGCAACAAAAATATAATCATATTCTGGCAACATATCGCCTTCGTTATAGCGAATCCAATCCCTTAACAGTCGCTTGGCACGATTGCGGTCAACCGCATGACGGAAAGTCTTTTTGGTAACGATTAAACCATAACGAGGCTCGTCCGGAATCTTTACTTTTTTTGCACGAACAAAGAACCATGCACTGCGTGCATTAATATCTTCGTCAGACGGTAAAAAGTCTTTATGTAATTTTATAGTATTTCTCATGCCCCTTATAATAACAAAATATACTCAGAATCAAATAAAAAAGCATAATTTTATATATAGGACAGCTTGATTTTTTTATTCCGAGGCTTTATAGTGCAAGAAAATCACTAATTTAGGGGAAAAAAATGTACAACTGGCTGATGAAATTCTTTTCTGCCGATATGGCCATTGATTTGGGCACGGCAAATACTCTTATTTATGTAAAAGGGCGTGGTATCGTTCTGAATGAACCTTCTGTTGTTGCTGTTGCAGAAAATAGATTATTGGGTCGAAAAGAAATTTTGGCGGTTGGAACAGAAGCAAAACAAATGTTTGGTCGTACCCCTGGAACTATTTCTGCTGTTCGCCCATTACGCGACGGTGTTATCGCAGACTTTGAAGTTGCAGAAGAAATGATTAAATACTTCATCCGCAAAGTACATCATAAAAACCCATTGGCTGCCCCTCTTATTATTATATGTGTACCATCTTGTGCTACACAGGTGGAACGCCGCGCTATTCAAGAGGCTGCAGATGCCGCAGGCGCACGTAAAGTATATATTGTAGAAGAATCTACGGCTGCTGCTATTGGCGCAGGACTGCCAGTTGAAAAACCTGTTGGTTCAATGGTTCTTGACATCGGTGGCGGTACAACAGAGGTTGCCGTTATGTCACTGGGTGGCATAGTTTATTCTAATGCAGTTCGTACTGCCGGTGACCAAATGGATATAGATATTATAGATTTCGTTCGCAAAAATAAAAACTTGCTGATTGGTGAAAACACAGCGGAAGAAATAAAAAAGCGCATTGGTACGGCAATTTCACCAAAAGACAAAGCAAATGAACTGACTATGAAAATTAAAGGTCGTGACTTGTTGTCTGGCACACCGCGTGAAACAGTTATAACAGAATCACAAATTGCATCTGCATTGGCGCAGACTGTTACAAAAATCGTAGACACAGTTCGTCAAGCATTGGAATTAACACCACCAGAATTATCTGCTGACATTGCAGATTTAGGTATCGCGATGACAGGTGGTGGTTCTTTATTGCGTGGCTTGGACGCTGCAATTCGCGCTGCAACAGGACTTCCGGCATTCTTGGTAGATAATCCGTTGGCATGCGTTGCATGTGGTTCTGGTAAAATGTTGTCCAGCTTGGATAAAAATAAACATATCCTGCAAACAATGTATTAATTTATTAAAAAAGCCGGCAAATGCCGGTTTTTTAATATCGTCTTACAGATTCAAGAGGCATACAAACAGCAGATATAAACATAATTAATTGAAACGTTGATAAAACATATCTGCCCGAGATAATCTGACAATATTCCTTTTCGCTTACATTAAAAATATTACACATATCAATAATTGATAACCCGCGCATTTTTCTAATATCATCTATTTCAGTTCCAATCCGCATTGCATACCCCGAAATTTAAGACAAAGAAAAACCACCAGAAATTTCGGGTGGTTGGAGTTTACAAACAATTCAATCAGAAATTGCGGTCTTATTCAGTATATTCAGACTCACTCCAACCGATTAGTTGGAGATATTTTTCGCCATCGCTGGCGCTGATTGAATGGGTTTGTAATCCCAGCAACAGAACTCCTGTTGCAATACGCATTATAACCACCTATAAATCACATATCAAATTATTTTTTCTGGCGCTTTTACTCCCTTATATTAAACAAAAAACCACCAGAAATTTCAGGTGGTTGGAGTTTCAACACAATTGAACGAATTGCGGTCTTATTCAGTATATTCGACCACTCCAACCATTTGGTTGGATTTTCGCCTGATACTCAGGCGCGTTCAATGGGTGTTGAATCCCAGCAACAGAACTCCTGTTGCGATATGTATTATAAATGCTGCTTTTTGATATTGCAATCGTATTTTTCTTTGGTATAATCCTGAAAGCTTAGAGGTTAACGGGTGGTTAGCTCAGTTGGTTAGAGCGTTACGTTGACATCGTAAAGGTCGTTGGTTCGAGTCCAATACCACCCACCACTTTAATAAAATATATAGATTTATTATGATGCGA
>CASEZC010000004.1 GCA_949292385.1 uncultured Pseudomonadota bacterium | reverse complement strand
TGGCCCTGGTCGGACTCGAACCGACACTCCTTGCAGAACTTGATTTTGAGTCAAGCGCGTCTACCAATTCCGCCACGGGGCCAAAACCATTGCTGCTTATTATTTTGCTGCAGCTTTCTTGGCTTCTACCTTTTTAACCAATCTTGCACTGCGTGTCGCTTTGTGCACAGGTTTTTTTGCTGGTTTTTCGGCTTTGCCATTTTTCTTTTCAATCGCTTTCTTTATCGCTGCCATTTCTTCTGTCAAGCGAGATACTGGTTTTGACATAACATATGCATCCAAACCGCCATGCTTTGTCAATGTGCGTAAACCCGCAGCTGAAATACGCAATGAGAAATCACGATTTAATATATCGCTGTGAAACTTTAATTTTTGCAAATTTGGCAAGAATGTACGCTTTGTATGGCGCATAGAATGAGATACATTCATCCCAACTTCTGTTTTCTTACCTGTAACTTTACATACACGTGGCATAATAATATCCTTTAATAGCTTGGATTAAATTATAATAAAATTATATAAAAGTCAAGTATTCTTTTATTTTTTATGCGTTTTTTTTAATTATTGATTTTCTTCCTGTATCTTGAATTTCTACTTTCTGTAATTATATATCAATACAATTAATAATAAAGGAGGATTTTTTATGAATCCAGAAGAAATGCAAGAAACTCCTGAACAGGCGATTGCAAAGTATACAACTGACTTTACAAAGTTGGCTGCAGACGGAAAGCTTGACCCTGTTATTGGGCGTGATGAAGAAATTCGTCGTACTATTCAGGTGTTGTCTCGTCGTACCAAAAATAATCCTGTGTTAATCGGTAACCCAGGTGTAGGTAAGACTGCAATAGTTGAAGGATTGGCGGAAAGAATTGTTTCAGGTGACGTACCGGAAAACTTATTAAAGAAAAAATTATTGTCCTTGGATATGGGGGCTTTGATGGCTGGGGCGATGTTCCGCGGTCAGTTTGAAGGGCGCTTTAAAGCCATTCTTAAAGCCGTCAAAGATTCTGATGGACAAATAATTTTGTTCATTGATGAATTGCATACGTTGGTCGGTGCAGGTAAGGGTGAAGGCTCTATGGATGCGGGTAATTTATTAAAGCCTATGTTGGCGCGTGGTGAATTGCACTGTTTGGGGGCTACTACCTTGGACGAATATCGCCAATATATTGAAAAAGATCCTGCTTTGGCGCGTCGTTTCCAACCCGTTTATGTAGACGAGCCAACGGTTGATGATACTATTTCTATATTGCGTGGGCTGAAAGAAAAGTACGAAGGACATCATGGTGTTAGAATATCTGATTCGGCTTTGGTTTCTGCCGTTCGTTTGTCTAATCGTTATATTACCGACAGATTTTTGCCGGATAAAGCGATTGACTTGATTGATGAAGCTGCTGCGCGCGTTCGTATAGAAATTGCGTCTAAACCTGAAAAGTTGGATGAAATTGACAGACATTTGATGCAATTGAAAATAGAACAGCAGGCGTTAAAAAAAGAAAAAGATGAAGATTCTAAAAAACGTTTAAAGGACTTGGAAGGTATCATAAAAGAAACGGAAGAAGAATCTGAAAAATTAACTGCGTTATGGCGCAAGGAACAAGAAAAAATGCGTGGCTTATCTGATGCTATGGCGGCATTAGATGCTGCAAAGGCCGAAGTCGCAACTGCTATGCGTAATGGCGATTATGAGAAAGCTTCTGCTTTGCAATACGGAAAAATACCGGAATTGGAAGAAAATATTCGCAAGATGAATGCTGAATCCAAAGAGTATAAAACTGTATTGCCTGAACATATCGCAGCAGTTGTAAGTAAATGGACTGGCGTTCCTGCAGACAAATTGACCGTTGAAGAACAGTCAAAGTTGTTAAATATAGAAGATGAATTGCGCAAGCGTGTTGTTGGGCAAGACCATGCGTTGACTGTTGTTGCACGTGCGATTCGTCGTAGCCGTGCGGGTTTGTCTGATCCTCATAGACCAGCGGGCAGCTTTATGTTCTTGGGACCTACGGGGGTTGGTAAGACCGAAGTGGCAAAGGCACTGGCAGAATATCTATTTAATGATGATACTGCTATGACCAGAATTGATATGAGTGAATATATGGAACCGCATTCTGTATCTCGCTTGATAGGTAGTCCTCCGGGATATGTTGGCTATGAACAAGGTGGTGTTTTGACAGAAAGTGTTCGTCGTCGTCCATATCAAGTTTTGCTGTTCGATGAAATAGAAAAAGCAAATCCTGATGTATTTAATGTCTTCTTACAGATATTAGATGATGGGCGTTTGACAGACGGGCAGGGCCATGTAGTTAATTTTACTAATACGATTATAATTATGACAAGTAATTTGCCAGATATGGATGCGGTAAAGAGAAACTTCCGCCCAGAATTTATAAATCGTATTGATGAAATTGTGTTCTTTAATCCGCTTGGCAAGGATGTTATGGCAGGAATTGTTAAGATTCAATTGCATAACCTTGAAAAGCGTTTGGCAGAGCGTCGCATAAGTATGGAGGTTTCTGATAAGGCCATTAAATGGCTTGGCGACAATGGGTACGACCCTGTATTCGGGGCAAGACCATTGAAGCGTCTTATAACCTCTGCGGTTGAAGATAAGATTGCGGATCTAATTTTGTCTGGTACCGTTGGCGAGGGCAGCACTGTTTATGTAGATGTTCAAGGTAAAGAACTGACTGTTAAATAAAAAAGGGCGTTTTTATCGCCCTTTTTTTATTTTTCATTTTGTTTTTCTTTTTGAATTACGAATTTTTTACCATTGGCTATCTTTTTCATTCTTTCTATATTTAATAGATAATTCGATTTATTTGTTAGTTCTAGACGAATGCTGCCGTTAATTTCATTAACATTTTTTATTTGCGCATAATATTTTGAAAGGCTTTGTTTTATCTGAGGTGCCCTTGATTTTAGTTCTGTATCATATACAACCCACATCGGTGTTACTGGATAGTTAGAATCATTTGTTACAATTCCATGTATCGCTAAAATAGTATCGTCCGCAAAAGTTTCTATTTTCGTGTTAATATGATTTGATAGAACTTTCTTGTCGTTTATAAATACATCATTGTAAAAAACGTCAGGAGTTAATTTTATTTGTTTTATTCTTACTATTATTTCTTTGGTTTTGGGTTCTTTTACAGTTTTTTCTTTCGGTTTTTCTTTCACTGAAACCGGTGTTTTTGTTTCTTGTTTAGGTGGTGTTTTTTCTAAAATTTTATCGTTATTTGCGTCTGTTTTATCAGAATTTATTTTTATTATTGGTACAATATTTTTATTGTTGTTATTTATCTCGTCTTTTTTGCCGCTCAAAAAAGTTTCTATTAGATTATTTTGTTTTTCTAATCCTTGTATGTCTGCGATTTTTATTAAAGGGCAGGTGGTTTCATGACCATCTTTGTTGATAAGAATTGTGTTTTTTTGTAATGAATTAGCCTTTATTGTTTCTGCTGACATTGGAACATTCATGTGTTTGTAAGATATAGAGTCACGAGAAACTGATGTATAAGAATAAGTTTTTTCTGCGGCAACGAAAATTTTATGCTCTTTTGCTTGATAGCGAGCAATTTTTACGCCTTGTTTGAAATTATTAAGTATTTTCCCCTTTTTTATATCAACGATATACAATAAAGAAGAACTTTGTCCGCTATTTTTTCTTACTATTGCCATTTGAAGCATTTCATCAAAAAGGCATAGCTCGTAGTTGGTCTGAGACGCTTTTAGTAAATTACTCTTTTTTTTGCCGAAATCAAAAAATAAACTATATTTGTTATTGTTACCGGTTACTGCTGAATATATCGGAAGTATGAATTTATTTATTGTTAATACACTTTTGTGCGCATTCTTTCTGACTGGTTTATTTGGGGGCGCATTACCAAAAGTTTTCGTTTCTTTATCATAACCAGAAAAGCGTTTCGCAAGCTCTTCATTCAACGCGTCGTCTATTGGTTTATTAGATTGTTTCCTTAAAGAGTAATATCTTCGTAAAGAAGAAGATTTTAATTTAGAAAAATCTTTTGATTCTGTTGCATCTTTATTTTCGTTTTTAGTGTTTGCCGATGAAACATTTTTTATAAAACTTTCTAAGATTTTTTTTGATATGGTCGGCGCAAGAGTTATAACCAGACGTTCTAATTCTTTTATTAATGCAGATACTTGTGGATCTTTAAGAAGTTCTTCTTTTAATAAATCTGTGAAAGCTTTGTCATTGAATTTATACGAGTTTTTCATAACTTCCTCTTGTCTGGTTTAATCCTCCCGCAAATTTCATATGTTTTATTTCTTTTTTTTTGGCTTAAACTGAATATCGCGTAACTTTTTATATTCGCCATCTAATGCGACAAGTTCAGCATCTGTGCCTTGTTCTATAATATGACCTTCTTTTATAACACATATTATATCTGCGTCTAATATTGTAGATAATCTATGTGCCACAACAAACGTCGTGCGACCGCGCATTAAGTCTTTTAATGCAGACTGAATTAGTTTTTCACTTTGTGTATCCAGTGCGGATGTTGCTTCGTCTAATAAAAGTATTGGCGCATTTTTCAATATTGCGCGCGCAATGGCGATTCGCTGTTTCTGACCGCCAGATAATAATGCGCCACCTTCGCCAACCTTGGATTTGTATTTCTTAGGGAATCCCATTATAAAATCGTGGGCGTTTGCAGCGCGGGCTGCTGCTTCGACTTGCTCAAACGTGGCATCAGGGGCACCATATTTTATATTTTCTTCAATCGTACCATTGAATAAAAATACGTCTTGTGATACTTCCGCGATGTTTTGACGCAGTGAATGTAAAGTAAATTTCTTTATGTCTGTGTTGTTTATTTCTACTTTCCCTTTCTGCGGGTCATAAAAACGTTCTATCAAATTGAACATAGTTGTTTTTCCGCCACCAGAAGGACCGACAAGCGCACAAACTTTGCCTGATTCTACCTTTAAGTTTATATCTTTTAGTACAGGTTCACCTTCGTTGTATTCAAATGATACATTTTTAAATGCAACAGACATTTTGTCTGCTTTTAATTCTTTTGCATCTTTAGAATCTTGTATGTCTGGCTTGCTGTCTAAGAAATCAAATAACACTTCTGCTGCTAATAAACCGTGCTGTATTGTGTTGTTTGTACTTGTAATGCTACGAGCCGGCTTGTATGCGGCGGTTAATGCCAATAAAAATGCAGTAAAGTCACCAGTTGTTATTGCACCAGTTACAATAAAATGACCTCCGATTATTAAAGCTAGACAAAGACCAATTGAAATCATTAATTCTAATAAAGGGGATTGCAGTGCAAATGCCTGAGTTCCTTTATAAGAATTTACCATAGAAGAGTCTAAAACGCGGGCAAACTTTTCTGTTTCTTTATCTTCTGTTGCAAATGCTTGAATTGTTTTTATTCCGTGTAATGTTTGGTTTAAATGTTGTGAAACATCGTTTGCGATGCCAAACGATTCGCGTGATAGCTTGCGACGTTTGCGCATGATTAATACCATAGGAATCATAATTGCTGGAACCAAGAACAGCAGAACAGCACACATTTGTGGCGCATAATATACCATTAAAGCCAACGTCATCGCCAATGTTGCTATTTGTTGTATTGTGCTGACAATTGTACCAGTTACAAGGTTTAATACAGCACCGGCTTGAACACTGAAGTAATTAAGATTTTTTCCGATACCATCACCATAGAACTTTGATATATCCATTTTTACCATATGGTTATATATACGATTCTGAAGGCTTGCGCTGGCTTTAAGTCCGGCCTTTGCCATTATTAATGATTTTGCGTAACTAAATATACCCTTGAACCCGAATGCGGCAATTATTTGCAGACCAAAGAAATATATATATTGCATGCTCTTTTGAATAAATGCCTTATCAACAACCTGTTGAACCAACGTAATGGTGTATGCCTCGGCGGCTGCGGCACCGATTGTCGCGATGATACCCGCTAATAACCATTTCCATTGAGGTTTGCCGATTTCGCGCCATACGCGCCCATATAAAGACCATTTTATGCGAACGTTATTTTCGTCGCCTTTTATAACTTTTTTAATTTTTTTCTTAATATTTCTCAACATAGTGCTCGCATTATAAGATATTGGTATAAAATATGTCTAGTAAAAGATTATTTTTAGCTTTTTTTAATTTTTAGTTTGACAATGCGAATAAAAATGTATAAAATTCATTCGCTTAATAAGCAAAAGCAAAGTTTTGGGGTTGTAGCTCAGTTGGTAGAGCACCTGCTTTGCAAGCAGGGGGTCGTCAGTTCGAGTCTGATCAGCTCCA
>CASEZC010000003.1 GCA_949292385.1 uncultured Pseudomonadota bacterium | reverse complement strand
TCTGGGGCGGATAACCGGATTCGAACCGGCGACACCTGGTACCACAAACCAGTGCTCTAACCAACTGAGCTACATCCGCCATACTCAATTAAAGCCCTCCTATTCTAATCTACCTTTACCTTTTTGTCAAGATATTATTGAAAAAACAACCTGCCATATGACCATTTACTATACCAATCGCTTGTAAATACGAATATATTATCGTTGTTCCAACATATTTCATTCCTCGACTGCATAAGTCTTTTGATATCTTATCTGATAAATCTGATTTAGTATGTTTCGTGCAATCTTCTTGTATAATTTTATTATTACTGAAACCCCAAATGTAATTATTAAAACTGCCAAATTCTTGCTGAATTTTCTTAAATATGCGACTGTTATTTATACTTGCTAATATCTTCAACTTGTTTCTTATAATTCCGGCATCAGACATCAAGCGCGCAACGTCAGCATCTGTATAGTTAACTACTTTATCTATATCAAAATTATCATATGCACGTCTGAAAGAATCTCGCTTGTTTAATACACATTCCCAAGATAGTCCAGCCTGAAAACTTTCTAATATCAACAGCTCGTATAAATCGTGGTCATCATGTTTCGGAACGCACCACTCTTCATCATGATACGCAACATACTTATCATTTTTAAGATTTACCCACAGACATCTGGAAACCATGCTTAAACCATAAATAAAAAAGTAAAAAATTACAAAAAAAAATGGTGGAGCTGATCAGACTCGAACTGACGACCCCTTGCATGCCATGCAAGTGCTCTACCAACTGAGCTACAACCCCATCGCGCTGTTTTATTCTATATTTCTTCTTGCCAAATGTCAAATCAATTTGCTAATCTTTTTCCATATAAGGAGTTTCATTATGGATTATCAAGCTTTAAAAGCAGAAATTGAACAAAAAACCCTACAAACTTTAGAAGTTCTTAAAAATGAATATGCGGGCCTTCGTACAGGACGTGCATCTGTTCACTTATTAGACGGTGTTCGTGTACCTGTTTATGGTGCTGAAATGCCTATCAACCAAGTCGCAACTGTTGCAACACCAGACAACCAGACTTTAACTGTTACGGTTTGGGATATTAACAATGCAGGCGCTGTTGAAAAAGCTATTCGTGATTCAGGATTGGGCTTAAATCCTATGACAGCTGGTGGTGTAATTCGCTTAAACATGCCTCCACTTACTGAAGAAAGACGTAAAGAACTTACAAAAGTTGCAGGCAAATATGCTGAAGAAGCTAAAATTTCTATGCGTAACATTCGCCAAGATGCGATGGGAAAAATTAAACGTGCAGTTACAGATAAAGAAATTTCAGAAGACGACCAACGTAAATTTGAAGATGATTTACAAAAAGTTTTTGATAAGCGTGGCGTTGAAGTTGATGCTTTGGCAAAACAAAAAGAAGCAGATATTATGTCAGTGTAATAATACTCAATATGTAATCATTCTATAAAATTAGGACTAAGAAATGTTGAATTTTTTCAGAAAGAAAAAAAATCAAACTGTACAAGAAGCTGCTAAATTGCCACAGCATATTGCATTCATTTGTGACGGCAACCGACGCTGGGCAGAGGCGCGCGGATTGCCACCGCTTATGGGACATAAAGCTGGAATTTCTAACTTTGAAAATTTGGTAGATTGGTTTATGGCTCGTGGCGTTTCTACTATTACGTTTTTTATTTTTTCTACAGAAAACTGGAATCGTTCTAAAGAAGAAATAGACTTCTTGATGGATTTGTTCTATACGGAACTGAAGAAAAACTTAAAACATGCAGTAGAAAAAAATCTGCGTTATCGCGTCATCGGATCCAGAGATAGACTGCCTAAGAAATTAGCAAATCTTTGTGACAAGCTGGAAGAAGAATCAGCAGAAAACACAGCTGGAACTGTTGTATTTGCTTTAAATTACGGCGGTCAAGACGAAATTGTCGCAGCAGTTAACGAAGCTATTGACGCAGGTAAACCTGTTACAAAAGAAACTTTTGAAACGTTCTTAGACACAGGTGATTTGTTACCAATTGACCTTATGGTAAGAACAAGTAATGAATTTAGAATTTCTAACTTCTTGCTGTGGAAACTGGCGTATGCTGAGTTATTATTCTTACCTGAACATTGGCCAGATTTAGTAAAAAACGAAAAATTATGGCAGCATGTATTAGATGAATTTGCTAAAAGAAACAGACGCTTCGGTGGCGGTAAAAAGGCAAATTATCTTGGAAATAAAAAATAAGGTGAAAGCATGTCAAACACAAAGCAAAGAGTCTTGGTTGGTTTAATCATGGCAGCAATCGCTGCATTAGCGGCAACAGCAGAATATTTCGGTTTCCACGCTGTAAGATATCTTGGTATCGTTGTTGTTTTAGCAATGATTGTTGAAATGATTATTTGCATAACTCACACAAATAAAGACACACTAAAAGCAAACTGGATTTATTTTGGTGGATTCTTGGCTTGGTTGTTTGTTATGTTGGCGGCGGTAAATACTGTCGGACAACGCCCATGGATAATGTTATTACTGCTTTTAACGATAAGCTTTGCCGATATGGGAGCTTGGTTCTTCGGCAAAATGATTGGCGGTGATAAAATGTGGGAAAGATTATCTCAGAATAAAACATGGGCTGGTCAAATTGCTGGTATTTTATGCGGAACATTCGGTGCTGTGCTTTATGGTTTGCTTGGTACCGATATGTTTTTACCGCAACTAATGTGGATTGGTATAAGTATATCTTTACTAAGTCAGTATGGTGATTTAACTGCCAGCTGGATAAAAAGAAAGATGGGGCTTAAAGACTTTGGACGCATATTGCCGGGTCACGGTGGTATGTTAGACAGGTTCGACGGATGGATTTATGCTCTGCCTTTAATTTGGTTCATAATGTTATAAATATAAAGTTTTATGAAAGGAACGGGAAGTCATGCAAATAATTTTAACCATAATTGCATTATTAATTGTACTTGGCGTTGTTGTATTCGTTCACGAATTAGGTCACTTTCTTGCGGCACGTTGGGCTGGAGTTAAGGTTAACACTTTCTCAATAGGCTTTGGTCCGGCAATAGTAAAGTGGCATGACAAACGTGGAACATTATGGAAGATTGCTTGCTTGCCACTTGGTGGATATGTTTCTATTTACGGTCAGGAAGATATGTTTGACCGAAAAAAGTATAATGCCCTGCCCGCGGATAAAAAGAAAGGACATTATCTTTCCGCACCAGCTTGGAAACAGTTTATAATAATTGCCGCCGGTGTATTTATGAACTTTGTTCTTGCATGGGCTATTTACTCAACAATATTCATGGTTAAACCAAAAAATGTTCAATTACCAGTTGTTGGGCAAGTAATACAAGAAAGTATCGCGTTTAATGCGGGCGTTAAACCTGGTGATGTAATCGTCAGAATTGATAAAGAAAGAATTACTAACTGGGGCGAACTTATCATCGCGAAAGAATTGGCTTCGAACAGAGATGCTGACGTGCTGATCGTTCGTGGCGACAGGTTAGTACAAGTAAAACTATCACCTGCAGAGCGCTGGGGATTGATAGCTGATGGCAGTAAAACAGAATTACGTAAAAAGGGTTTCTTTGGCGCAATTTATTCTGGCGCACGTGAAACTTATTACCAATCAAAAACACTGTTAGTTGTTTTAAAGCAAATCGTAACAGGAGAACGTTCTTCTAAACAATTGGGCTCTTTTATAACAATTGCAGAGGTGTCTGGTAAAGCAATGGCAATGGGATTCTTTGCTCTGATGTCAATTATCGCTTTGCTTTCGGTTAATTTAGGTGTTATAAACTTATTACCTTTGCCGGTACTGGATGGTGGATATTTATTAATATTAATTATAGAAGCCATTACAAGGAAAAAACTGGGCGGGAAAGGTATGGAAATTGCAATTATAGTTGGATGGTTATTCATATTCGGCTTGTTTGCTCTTACCATGTGGAACGATTTGGCACGTGTATTTGGATTGAATTAAAATGATGAAGAAAAGAAATTTACTTTTAGCAGCATGCTCTGTAATCGCACTTCCCTGCGCAAATGCCGCGACGGTTTCAAGAATTGATGTAGCAGGCAATCAAAGAATGGATGCGGAATCCATCAGAATACTTTCTGACGTAAAAATCGGCGAGAATGTCGGAACGGAACGTGCAAATCAAATCGCAAAAAAGCTGCAAGAAAGTGGATACTTTTCTAAAATCAGCGTACGTATGTCCGGAAACGTGCTGAAAATAGATATTAAAGAAGCCCCGACCATTAATATGGTTACAATTGAAGGTAATGATGAAATATCCACTGATGACCTGAAAAAAGAATTGCGAACGAAAGAGCGCACTTCTTATGACGAATCCGTCATCGGCGGGGACGTACAAAGAATGTTGACTGTATACCAACGCAAAGGATTCTTTGGAACAAAAATTGAACCTAAAAAAATTGAGCTTGAAGATAATAGAGTAAACGTTGTCTATGAAATAACAGAAGGTCATCCTACTTACATAACAGACATTGATTTCGTAGGAAATAAAAAGTTTAGCGATAAAACGTTACGTGGTGAAATTTTGTCTCGTGAACATGCTTGGTGGCGTTTTATGACGCAATTTGACGTTTTCGATGAAGACAGAATTAAGTACGACGAGCAAATGTTGCGTCAATTCTATATGAGAAATGGTTATGTAGATTTTCAGGTTACAGAAACTAACGGGGTATTTACACCTGATAGGCAGTATTATTCTGTAACGTTTACGGTTGATGAAGGGCAAAAGTATAAATTCGGTGATTTAAAAATAGACAACCCTTTCCCAGACGTTCCAGATGAAGTACTGTATGACGTAATAGTTATGTCAAAAGGCGACGTATATAATATTGATGAAGTGGACGAAACAATATCTGCTCTTCGTGGTGCAGTTGCAGACTATGGTTATGCTTTTATCAATGTTGATCCTGTACCAACAAAAAATAATGAAACAAAAACCATAGACTTAGAATTTAAAATTCAAAAAACAAACCGTATTTATTTAAACAATATTAATATTCTGGGTAATGTTCGTACGTTTGATTCTGTTATAGAACAACTTATACCTATGCGCTCTGGTGACCCGTTCTCTTTACAGACAATTGAAGAAGGACGCCAGAATTTAATGCGTACAAGATATTTTAAAAGTGTTCAGATGGTTCCAAGTCGCATCGCTGATGAAAATATGATGAACTTGGACATAAAAGTTGAAGAACAACCAACAGGCGAACTTTCTGGTGGTTTCGGCTGGTCAAACATAAATGGATTTATGGTTGATGCTGGGATAACAGAAAATAACTTTATGGGACGCGGACAAGTTGTTCAGTTACGCGGTTCAATTGCACAATACCAAAAACAGGCTTTGTTCAGTTTTACAGAACCATACATGTTCGGCCGTCAGCTTTCCGGTGGTTTTGACGTTTCTTATACAATGTATGATTATTCGTCGTTGGGTGGATTCGGATATGACAGAGATTCTTTGACAATATCTGGAAGAATGGGGTGGAAACTTACTGACCATTGGTCACAAAACGTCAGACTTTCTGCATCTTTTGACCAAAACTACGACCTGCAATCTGCAACTGGTTGGCGTGATGCAAACCTTTATACTTTGGGTACTTACTTAAGATATTACAATCTTGATACAAACTTTGAACAAAATACTCATACCGGTATTGTTGGTAACTTAGGTGTCGCATATACAGGATTTGGTGGCACTGAAACTTATATGCGTTACAGTGGCGATATCATTGGTATGGTTAAATTCTGGGATGACAGATGGCAGCTTCGTTCATCTTTGGAATTCGGAATTCTGCAATCTATTGGAGGAGACTATATATCTCGTGTATATCGTTACTTCTTGGGCGGAGAATCTCTGCGCGGGTTTGATATCGCAGGCGTTGGTTCAAGAAACTGGTACTATACGACCTATTCTCTTGGAGGCTTGTGGAAAGTTAATGGTTCAACACAACTTAACTTCCCAATATTCATACCTGATGAATATCAGATAAAGGGATTTGTTTTCGCTGATTACGGTATTCTTGGAAAACCACCAAAAGAAGAATATTATTACGCAGGAAAGCCAAATTATATTGACGACGATATAAGAACTTCTGTCGGTGTTGGTATATATTGGAATACACCTATGGGACCAATGAATTTCAGCTGGGGTTGGCCTCTGAAAATGACAAAGTATGATAGAGAACAAAGATTCTTGTTATCATTTGAAACTCAGTTCTAAAAAATTGCGGTTTTTACCGCAATTTTTCTTTTAAGCTTGACCTCTTTTATGAAAATTTCTTATAATTCAATTAATCTAAGGGGGAAATTATGAAAAAAGTTATTCTTGGCGTTTTTGTTGCATTAGCATTGGCTGGTTGCGGACAAATTTATGACCGTGAACCTGTGGGCGTCGGATACGATAATAACGAATTAAAACTTAGCCCTTGTGCATGCATTATGGTTTTCCAAGCTTAGCAAATTTTGTTCAGGGGGGAGTTTAATTGGAATATCCAAGTAATTTTGAAACACCTACTTTCCCAGCGGGTAAACGGATTGCTGTTTCTCGCTTTATGGCTGTTGGAATATCAGTTTTATTTCTGCTGATAGTATTTATGTGCGGGATAATTTTCTGGACGTCTAGGTCAAAAAGCATCGATCCGTTCATTGTTACTATGGATAATATTACAGGTAATTGGGTTGTTATAGGTCACTCTCATGGAAATGCACCGATTGAATATTCTGCAAGGCGTGCTTTACAAGAATCTATCGTAGGAAAGTTTGCGGCAAACTGGTTTACTATTTCCGCAGAAGAATCTGTTAATGAGGCTTTGTGGAAAACATGCGACAGAACAAAAGACTGTGTCGGGGAAAATACTCCTGCTTATGGTAATAATGAATGTGCTATATATTGTACTAGTGGTGAAGACTTATTTTCTACTTTCATATATGATGTAATACCAGAATATCAGTCGCGCTTTGCGAACGGTGAACGTTTCGTTATGGACAAGGCTTCAATTCAAATAGACCCTGTCGGTGAAATTTCAGATAATGGTGGAACCTGGCGTGTTGTCGCAACCGTTCAATCAAATCTTTCTGGTAACTTAGAAATAATGGCTTTTGCGAAAGTCGCCAGAAGTACTATAAGTTATCCAAAAACTATGGGGTATTATGTCGCAGATTTTAACGCATATAAAATAAAATGATGATAAAAAAAATTATTATGTTTTTTTCGGGGCTGGCTATTCTCATTCTGACCTTTGGAATGTTATATTTCACAGGTGCTATTTTTGATGCAGGCACGAATTTAACCGTTCAACCGTATTTCTTTCAACCTAACTTTTTATCAGAACGCAGACCAGGCACACCTCTTACGGTCGAAGAAATCGGTGACACTAAATTTTTAGACATGCTGATTAAAAAGTATGTAACTGAATATTTCTATGTAATTCCTGACGTAGAAAACGTCGCGCGAAGAACGTTATCTTCAAGCTCTTTGGCAAAAATGTCTTCTTCTGCTGCCTTTAAAACATGGCTTGATACAGAAGCAAAAAACATTCAAGAGTTAGCAGAAGCAAAAAAAATGAGAACAGTTGATATTATAGGAGAGATATATAAACCTAGTGGCAGTGATTACTATGTAATTAATTATGAATTAAAAACATGGACAAAACCAAACGATTTTAATACAATTCCTAGTACAAATCGCGGCATACTGTATTTAAATATAAATTTTGAATCAGGAATGCGAACAGACGTAAGTATGACACAAATTCATGAATACCTAGAAGCAGGTTATGATCCCGTTTCTGTATTTAAATTTCAGGTAATAGAAGTCATACAAGGATAATAATAAATGAAATTTAAACAAACATTCATTTTTAAATTCCTTTTATCAGCACTTTTATGCGCGGTTATTACGCAACCTGCAAAATGTGATGACTTCAGTAACTTCGCCATAACTGAAAGTGGCGACGCTGATGTAACAAACGAATTCGTTAACCTAAACATGGATGCCCTGCCAGCAAATGTAAACAGTTTTGATATTGCTGGTATTATGTTGGGCATGCCGTTTGAAGACGTTGAAACTTTATTTTTCAAAACTAAAGGGCTGTATGCCCCAAGAAAAAAAGACAGCATCATTTATACAATTCACAAAGATTGGAAATATAATCTGGATTATGAATGCAGACAACAAGGTATATATGCACCAGCGGAACTTGAGAAATGTATAAACACATTGGCAAGAAATCGCGGATTACTGTACGCGTCTGAGTTACATTTAGTACGCGAAAACACAGGTGAAACAATTGTAGTATATTTTACAAGTAATGCGACAGATAACCTTGTCTGGAAGGTCGTTTACAACAATGACGTAAACGAGATAGAAGGTGCACATGAAAAGTTTGAAAACCAGCGCCAGAAAAAAATTTTAGCCTTCTGGCAAAATGTTCTTGATAAATATGGGGCCCCGAATGCTGGTACAGACAAGTGGATTTCTACGAACAATTCTTATGACCCTATGATGACAGCTTATTATGGTTCTTTGGAACTGGTAGATATGGGAAGATGGGTGTCTGACGTGGCAAAAAATATCACACAGGCCAAAGAAAACTTCCAGTCAAAACCGTATGCGTTTTAAATAAAATTGACTTTACTTATAAAAATAACTGTTTTAAAGTTATATAACATCTATTTCATCAAAGGTTTATTAATATGAAAACAAATGCAAAAGTTTCCATAATAGTCCCGTGTTATAATGTATCCAATTATATAACCAATTGTTTGGACTGCCTTACAAAACAAACGCTTGAAAACATTGAAATCATTTGTATTGATGATAAATCTTCTGATGACACATTAAAAAAAATAAGAAACTATATAAAAACATCCAAAGATAAAAGAATAAAAATTATCGCGCAGAAAAAAAATGGTGGCGTAGCAAATGCTAGAAACGCTGGTTTGGAAAATGCAAAAGGTGAATATATAGGTTTTTGCGACCCAGACGATTTAGTAGATATGAATTTTTACGAAGTTTTATATAAAAATTCTGATAATGGGGCTGCAGATATAGTAAAAGGTATCAGCACAGTAATAAAACTTGATGGGCACAAAGAAATTGTTGACACTAACGATTTGATTAAACAAAATAAATTTAATCATAATGGGTATTTTTGGAGTGCTATTTATAAGAAAGATTTATTGAAAAAAAATGGGATACTTTTTCCTAAAAATTTCTTGATATCTGAAGACCTTGTATTTTTAATTCAAGCTGTAAGCGCCGCAAAGAAAATATCTCTTACAAACAAAGTTTCTTATTTCTATTATAGACGGGAAAACTCGTTGGATTCAGAAATGTTATCCAGTGAAAAATTAAAATCCAGCGTTCAGGCAACGCAATATATGCTAAACTTTGCCAATGATTTAGAAAATATAACTGCAGCTGATTACGATATTATATTAAAGCAAGTCCGTGATTTGGCAAATTATTTGTCTGGGAAAAAGTTATCTTGTAAAGCAGATAAAGAACAAATAAGCAATCTTTTTATATGGATTTATGAAAATACAAAAAACAAAGAATCTTTTAAACGTATTTTCAAAAAAAGAATATATAAGGCAGTAAAAAATAATGATTTAAATAGAATATATAAAATATTATTTACTAAAAATGTGGTGTATAAACTATTTAATATTTTGCCATTATTTAAAGTATCCTATTTCGAAAAAGATTATATAAAAATATCACTGTTGAGTTTTATTCCTGCGATAAAAATAAAGCTTTACCCGAAGAAAAAGAAAATATTTATCTTTGGATTATTAATACTTGTTATAAAAGGGTAAGATATGCCAAAAGTTTCTGTTTTAACGCCTATTTATAATACCAAACCTGCACATTTGCGAGAATGCATAGAAAGTATTCTTAATCAAACGTTTAAAGACTTTGAATTTTTAATTCTGAATGACAGTCCTGATAATAAAGAAATCGAAAAAATCGTTTTATCATATAAAGATAAACGAATTAAATATATAAAAAATGAGAAAAATCTTGGTATATCCGCATCCAGAAACAAGCTGTTAGATTTAGCAAGCGGTGAATATATTGCAGTTTTTGATCATGATGATATTTCATTGCCACAAAGATTAGAAAAAGAAGTAGCCTTTTTAGATTCGAACCCGGATTTTGGTGTCGTAAGTTCTTGGATGCAGTTTTTCGAAGAATCTGATTTTCTGCTAAAAAATCCCGAAACAGACACAAAAATAAAAATATTTTTAACAGAAGACTGTTTCATTGCACACAGTGCATGTATGATAAGAAAATCTATATTAACAAAAAATAATATAAGATATGAAGAACTATATACCCCTTGCGAAGACTATAGACTTTATCAAAGATTGATGAGTTTAACGAAATTCTATAACATACAAGAAGCCTTAGTAAAATATAGATTTTTTAAAAATAACACTTCGCATACCCAGCGAAATAAGATGGAATTGATGTCTTATTTAATAAAATTACAAATTCGTGATAAATTCCCGTCGTATTACGAAGAATTTAAAAAGACAGAAAAGGTAAAATCAACTATTTTCAGATTGCGCTTATTCGGCAAAATACCATTATTAAAAATAAAAAATAACTGGGTGTTATTGTTTGAGTTTATCCCACTGTTCAAAATTATGTGGAAATAAAAAAATGAAACAATATTTTATATATTTTTCCATTTGAAAAATGTTTTTTGTAGTATAAGATATATTTCGTATAAGGCATACTACAAAATGACAAAAAATATACTAATAACATTATTTTATGCTGATGGTTTGCATGGTGGTGTAAAATATACTGCCGAATTGGGAAGTTTTTTTCATTCTATTGGCTACACTGTATATTGTGTCGGTGTAATAACAAACGATGTTACAAAAGATTTCTTTAAAAAATACAACGTAAATCTTGTTAATATAAGAAATTTCGATTTTAATATAAATTTTGATTTAGTCTGGGCGCACCATTTCCCTATATTTCCATATCTTGTAAGACACGGTTTAAAATATAAAAAAATTATAAATTCTTGCATCAGTAGTATTTTACATATAGAAAAGCCTATTTTTTGTATAGAAAACATTGACTTAATTCTGACGCTGACAGAAAAGACAAAACAAACCTTCATAAAAAATTATGATATACCAGCTGAAAAAATTTACGTTTTACCAAATACCGCGCCAGATATATTTTTTCAACACAAAAAAAGTATGCATAAAAAGTTATCAAAAATAGCTATCGTATCAAACCATGTTCCAGAAGAACTAAAAAAAGCAAAAAAACTTTTAAAATCAAAAGGAATCTCGGTAATATGTTACGGAGGTAAAAATCCTGTTGATATAACCCCACAGGTGTTGTCTGAATATGATGCTGTCATATCAATAGGAAAAACTGTTCAATATTGCCTAGCAATGGGTATACCCGTTTATAATTACGACCATTTTGGAGGCAGTGGATATATAACACCAGAGAACTTAGAAACCGAATTAGCCGCAAATTTTTCGGGTCGTATTTTTTTCACAAAAAAATCACCAGAACAAATTTCAGAAGAGATTATTCAACAATATGATTCTGTAGTTTCAAAAACAGAAAAACTAATAAGCATAGCAGAACAAAAATTTAAGCTTTCTGTAAGAATTAATAAAGTATTAAGCCTTTTAAGCAAAACTAAAAAAACAAAAAAGTTAAAAGAAAATAATAAAAATAGGTTATTATTTGACTACTGTGAATTTATAATAAATGCTTTTGCAGGTCATAAAAAGAAAAAAGAAAATATTTTTAAACGCTTATTAAGACATTTAACAGCTATGAAATTTTAAAAAAATATGACATCGTATCAAACAGGAATTTTTTCAGAATTTGTTGCAGAAATTTATCTGATTTTGCACGGCTTCAAAATCATTAAACACAGGTACGTTACGGGAAAATATACAGGACGGGCAGAAATTGACTTAATTGCCAAGAAAAAAGACCTTATCATTTTCGTAGAAGTTAAACGAAGAAATTCTATCAATCAGGCCTTAGATGCTATTTCTTACAAGCAAATTAAAAGATTGCGAAATGCCGCGGATACTTTCTTGGCTTCTATAAACTGGAAAGGGAATGCCAGATTTGATGCGATAATTATAACGCCTTTTAAATTGAACTGGATTAAAGGCGCTTTATAGCCTTGATATATAATGACTTTTAGTCTATAATAAAATCCTACTTCTAATAAAAAAGGAGAAATTATGAAAAAAGTTATGTTGGCTCTGTTCGCAGTTCTGACTTTGGCTGCTTGCACAGGTTCTTATAGACAGGGTAATTGTGAATATGATTTCTTGTTACACAAAGATATCTCTATTTCTAAAATCATCGGTAATGCAACTGGTGGTTGCTAAAAAAACAAACCCGCCAAAATGGCGGGTTTTCATTTTATTACAGCAGTTTTTATCAATGAAACGTCTTCCTTAATACCGTCTAGTTTTATCTGTAACTGCCCTATTCCTGTTTCTAATATTGTCGTGCGATTTTCTAATGATGTTATGCGATGATCTGCGCGCTCGATTTCTGCCAGTGAAGAATCTTGGCGCGCAACCCAATATATCATGCCGGCAATAAAGGCGATTAAAAACCAGCTGTCTCGCAAAAAGTCTATAATCCCCATAGCACCGGTTTGCGTCGTCATTTCTACTTTCCCCGCTGTATCAAATTCTCTATCTGATGAACCAGCGCACGCTGCGCTTCTAGACCGCGTAATTCTGAATCACTGGCGTTGGGTCCAAGTACTCGTTCTATCGTTATTTTTCTTAAATGTGCTAAGACAGCAGAACCTGATGAAGTGGAAAATGTTCTTGCATAATTTTGTTCAATTTCTTTCATCTATTATCTCTCCTTTTATCAATTAAAACAAAGTTTCTTCTAACGCTTTTTGGGCTATCGGCGCAATATATTTCAGCTCTGCGTCGCTGTGTAAGGATATCTTGTCTATAACCCCACGACGCGATAATATTTGCAGCCCGCGTTCACATAAAGGTCTGATAAACTCATGTAACAAACGGCCATACGTCGCACCCAGAATTCTCATCATGTCCGCGTTTCTTGCCATTATTTCTGTCGCTGTCATTTCTTTTTCAGAAAGCAGCCCTAATCTGTCTGCCAGCAAGGCATGCCGTATTCTTTCTCGCAAATCTTTCAGTATTATTTGTGACACGTCAAAATCAGCACCAGATGCCAAAGGTGTAAGTCCAGAACTGCCTACTGCTTTTGGTATTATTGCACCTGGGGTTAAATTTATGTTAGATAGATTTATAACCCCGTCGTCATCTGCTTGCCATATACCAGAAACTGCGATAGTCGCATTCTTTAAGACAAGTTCTACTACTTTATTTGCGGTTTTTATGTCGGGTAAAGCCCTTAAAACTGGACCACGGCCATATAGTTCTCCGCTGGCAACTGACCAACGAAATATTAAGTATGGATTCGTTTCAAACACGCCTTTGGAAACTATGTTGTTTTCTATGTCGCCACCTACGTCTAGCCAAGCAGTAAAATCTTTTCCTACTAAGCTTTGAACTAGTTTCAACGGCATTTCTGGGTCTTTTTTTATGTTATCTCGAATGTCTGCAGGTGGAGTCCAAGATGGATATTTTTCCAAAACTTCTCGAGCTGGCATAATTGCCGTATGAAAAACTGCATTTGGTAATATTGCGATATCTTTCATAGGTATTGCCGTAAATGAAAATGCTGATTCTGCACCAATCGGATTTTCCGCCATGAATAAACATGCAGTACCAAGAATTACTAAGTCTAAATAGCACTGATGAATTGTTGTATAAAAGTTAGAATCATTTAAATTTGCTCTTAAAGCAATCGTGGCAAGATTTGCATCTGGGGATTTATCGCTTTCTGGTATCAAAGAAAGCCATAAAGATTCTGGCGGTGTTAGCAATGAATACATAGACGCTGCAAGGTTATCTACTGCATCTGATGCGGTTGCATCAAACAATGTTGCAGCGTCGTCATCTGCCGTCGGCATAGTATAGCGCATCGCATTATCCCAACGATTTAACCATGGTGCACGCAAATCTAATGCTCGTTTATACATCTGTTGTAAATTATTTTGCATGTTTGCTCCTTTTAATTATTACAACTTGAAATCTGTGTTTGCTGTAAATGACTTTAACCCCTGCCCCAGTGGTCTGACCGGTATAGGTAAAGCACATATTGCGCCTGCAACAGCATCTAGGCCGTCATCATGACCAATACTGCCAAGCGGTGACCAACCAAGCATTTCTGAAAGCAATGGGGATGATTGAATACGACGATGAACGTATAATCGGCCTGTTGTTAAAATTGGTTCTATGGCATTTAATATACGTTCTTCTTTATTTTTGTGATTTGTTATTTTTTGTATCTGTATTTTTACGCCCTTTTTCTGCGTAACGCTGCGCATTATTTCAGGCAATGCGTTGCCTATACCATTTGTTTCTATGTATACGCGATGCAAAGAATGCTTTAATAAGAACTCTAAAACCATTTCACACTGCTTTGCTAGTGGATGAAGCTCTTCGTCCGATACCAATAAATATTGAATATCATGTATGAAAAACATTTTGTTCTTATCATCACGATAAACCAAAACACATACGCTGCCGTCAGACTTTCTACGACCAGAAGAAGGGTCCCAGTATGCGGTTACACCGTTAATTAAATTGTCTCCTATTCGTGCCAGTCTGGAATCAAACTTGTCCTCGTAAATATGCAGTGAATCAGGATCTAATCTGGCCCGTTCTGGTGCGATAAATTCTAGCATCATTTGCGCGGAAAAATAACGCTGACCAACTGATTTACGCAGCTCGTCAATGCGAGATATCGGGAATAATTCTGGCCAAGCCGGCTGTCCCTGCGCATCTATTACTGGTATTTTCAACTCGCGAAATCCAAGCAAAAAAGGCGTTGAAAAAATAAAATTTTTATATACTATATCTGACATGGACTTTACTCCCAAAACTTTGCCTACAAACCTAGAAGCAGAACAAGCCGTTCTGGCAGCGGTTCTGATGAATAATCGGGCTTTGGAAAAAGTTTCTGAATTTTTACGTCCTGAACATTTTTCTCATCCAGCACACCAAGAAATTTATAAATTAGCAGAAAAGCAATTCTCTGCCGGTATACCTTTTGATATTATCACCGCAAAAAATTATCTGGATCAACAAGGCGTATTGGAATCTGTCGGTGGTGTAGACTACTTAACACAATTATCCAGCGCAGGTGCAACCGTTGTTAACGTTGAACAGTATGGACGCATCGTTTATGAAAATGCTTTGCGACGCGACCTGATAAATCTGGGACAATCAATAACTGATGCCGCTTTCATAGAAGATTTAGATAATCCTGTGACTGCACAAATAGAAACGGCAGAACAGAAATTATTTGAAATGGCATCTGCTGGTGTTTCTGAACGCGAAATAACATCCATTTCTACCGCATTACAAGGTGCCTTGCAAGAGGCAGAAATCGCATATAAAGCTGACGGTAAATTATCTGGTCTGACCACTGGGTTAAATGAATTAGATAAATCTATAAGCGGTTTACATCATTCAGACTTGATAATTATTGCAGGCCGACCGGCTATGGGTAAAACAACATTGGCTATGAACATCGCGTTCAATGCAGCAAATGCTATTTTGTACGGACGAGCAAACGATAAATACAAAGGTGCTGTGGCGTTTTTTAGTCTTGAAATGTCGGCTTCTCAGTTGGCAGCACGTGTATTGTCATCTCAATCAAAAATACCTGCATCGTCAATGCGCGAAGGAACGTTAACGGACGAAGACTTTTTGAAAATGTCTCAATATTCCGCAGCAATTGGTAAGGTTCCGTTGTACATAGACGATACACCTGGAATGTCGGTGCCGATGATACGTACACGCGCCAGAAGACTTGCAAGAAAATGCGGGGGTATTGCGTTAATTGTAATTGACTATCTGCAGTTGATGACATCTCCTGGCGGAAAACGAAGCGAAAACCGCGTTCAAGAAATTTCCGAAATAACCCGTGGTCTTAAAATGCTGGCCAAAGAATTAGACGTTCCTGTAATTGCACTGTCACAGCTGTCTCGTAGTGTTGAAGCACGTGACGATAAGCGACCACAGTTGGCGGACTTGCGTGAATCAGGTTCTATTGAACAGGACGCGGACATTGTTATGTTCACGTATCGTGAAGAATACTATCTGGAAAACCGCGACCCGTCACAGAGAATTTCTGGTAACACAAACGAAAAAATCGTAGAAAGCTATCAAAAGCGTTTGGAACGCGCACGCGGTAAAGCCGACGTTATTATCGGTAAAAACCGTCATGGACGCCCAGAAACCGTTCACTTGGCTTTCTTTGGGGATTACAGCTTGTTCGATAATCTAAACGAAATGGAAAGTCGTGGCTTAAACGAATTTGATTCTGCCCTGCCGGCAAGCACTGTATCCAGTCAAGAATATGAACCAGAGCCAATTGACCCGAACGCAATTCCTGACGATATGCCATTGTAACACATTTTGTGCTTGAAAAATTCTTAAAAATTGACTAATATTTTGTCAAGTAATTTAAGGAGTTGCACGATGGCCCAAGAAGAAATAATTTTCCCTAATAATATAAGAAAAATTCGTCTGGCAAGTGGCATGAAAATGACAGAGCTTGCACGTCAGGCTAACTTGTCTTTGTCTGCCGTTTCCAAGATAGAAAAAGGCGTACGTCGATTAAATCAAAAGCAACTGCTTAATATTTGCAATATTCTTGGTTGCAAGTTATCTGATATTTTCATTAAAGAATCTGATGACGTTGCAAATCAATGGCAAGACGAAATTAAACGCCGTTTAAACGATAACGAAAACAGCGGTTTAAAAGTTTTTGGCAGCGGTCTGCGAAAAATTCGCCAACAGACTGGCAAGACTATCGCACAGGCTGCAAAAGATGCCGGTATGACACTGTCTGTATATCATAAAATAGAAGTCGGCCAACGTGAAATCTATCAAAATGAAATTGAACCTTTGGCAAAATCTTTTGCTTATACGACAGAGGCTTTGATTGATAAAATCGCCAACCTTTATAAATCTGGCGAATTAAACAAACAAATCAGCAAAGTAAAAGAACGCGTAAAGTCTGTTTTAATTCCAGGAAGTCCTATGTCAGGTATTGACCACAGCAGCTTGTACGGTGCAAAGCTTTATGACAGTGCGCGTAAAAAACTGGTTCCCGTTTTTGGAACCCCTTCTGGCAAGGAAATATCTTTCAAAAAATCTGACGAAACGATGATTGTTGCTCCTATGTCTTTGGAGGGTCGCAAGGGTATATATGCCGTAATTCCAAACTCAAAACGAACGAACGGATTCATTCCTGAAAAGTCATACGTTTTCGTAGATTCTGAATCAAGCGCAAGCGTCGGTGATTTGGCTGTATGCATTGATACAGATTTTAACGAACTTGATGCTGGTCAAACTGTATCGGCACAAATCGTTTGCGTAAAGAAAGATGCCAAAGGCAAAGTTTACGGGCAAGTTTCTTCACCAGATGAAAAAATAATCGGTAAAACAATGCATAAAGTAATAATGGTTGTTATGGAATAAACTTCGCATTACCAAGGAGAGAGATAAATGAAAGCAAAGTCCAGCATAATAGCCCAAAAATTACTTAATCTTTATCGCCAGGAACACGTAATATACGGTGGTTGGCCTGCCGTTAATGAAGTTTTCTTAAACGAAGCAACCCCAGATGTATTAAAAGAACTTCGTGACCTGCCAACTGGTAAATTTCTAGTAAAACACATAGAGAATTTACGAAGTGGTAAAACGCCAATTGATTCAATAGAACGCGATTTGTTGCCTTATGGTGGCATGATGGCAGAATCCGAAGTAAACGTTCAATTAACTGCACAAGAGTGGCAAGAACTTGAATCAGGTATCGCTGACTTTACTCCTGACGAAACTGGTCTGAATAATTTACAACAACTGTCTGTAATAAGAAAGTTCGGTGACCAATGGCTGGTTGCCATACGTGCGGCACTGACAACAAAACCAGAACTGTTAAAAAAATGGGATATAGTCAGTCAGACGCATCAAGCCTACTATTTATGGAACTCTGCAAATGATATTATAAATCAACCCCTTTCTGAACGTGCACGCGCACAGGTTCAGGCAGATATGCCAGAATACGAAACTTACTTACCAATGTTCGGTGACGCAGGTACAGAATTGTTAGAAAAATTACGTTCTTTCATAACAACAATGAAATCAGACGAAACCGAAAATACAGAAGAAACTATTTAAAGACTCATTCTTTGGTACGGTAAATGGTATCCATAGTATGGGGCGTACCTATATATATCATAGTGCCTGTCGGAGATAAAATAAAATCAAGCTCTCGTAAGCGTTCACGCAAAGCTTCTCTTTTTTGCGCCGTGTTGCAAGTATTTGGAACCTCTACGTCATCACATATTATCAGGTCTGCACGCATACCAGTAATATTACCATGAATGCCTTGACATATTACAGACGGTTCTCGGATTCCAATAGGTCTGTTTATAGTTATCCTGCCCTGCGCCCACTCTTTTTTATTACTTGGAATTAATTCAGTACAAAGCGGATGATTTTCCAGAATGTTTTTTATATGCGATACCATTCTGGATGCTAATCCGCTTTCCGCAGATAAAATTAATATTCTTGTTTCCGGACGCAAATATAAAACGCATGCTGCAAATATACCTACAACAGTCGATTTACCAGAATGTCGAAACGCCATTAACAAACCTTTATGCGGTTCTTTTGCCCAAACAGAAACCAAAAAATCCATTATCGTTTTATGATGTTTTGGTGTCTGCAAGCCAAGAACTTGATTCCATTTATCCAAAAAATTATAAAACTCCGTAATCATCGCGATTTTCGTTTGGCGCTGGTTCTGTTATACTGCCGTAATCATTTATTAATTGTGGCAAGGCGTTGTCTAATACAGATAATAAGTTTTTATATAAACCTAATACACTTCCTCCAGAAAGCTTGTCTTCTATAACACTCAAATTATATTCCAAGAACGATAACACATTATCGTGAATATTTTTCCATTCTGTTAAATCTACATCTACAGACCTGAGGTCTTTGAACGCCTCTAATAAAAAATTAAAATCTGAATTTAATGCTTCTGGATCAATTTTTTCCGTAGGCTGATAATCAATGACTCTTGATAAAGATATTCTTCTGAAAATATCTATATTCACGCCATCTGATGGTGCAACAGAAAACACGACATTGCCACCACTAAAATCTTCGTTAGGTGCTACAGAATAGTCACCTGAATCTAATATCTTGTTATCAGCAGAAACACAAACATCAGACGTCTGAAAAAAGGGAAACGAGAATAAATATTCTGTATTTATTCCATCTGCTATATATGATATTTTATACATAAAAGCCTCCCGCTTTTATCCGATTAAATCTTCAAATTTATCTAAAAATGATTGCAATAAATTCGGTTTACTGGTTTTTACTTTTTTCAATTTTTCTGTATTAGTACGACGCTTTTCTTCATAAGGTTCAGATGTTTCTTCTTTTAAACGTTTTAACACCGCCCCTTCGGTCATGCTGCGCCCCGACATACCCGAGGCACCATATTTTGCACGCTGGGTAGCCAAAGTCTTTTTTACAAGGTTTGTCTTGGCTGCTTCGTCTGCCGCCATTTCAGACAAGATTTTTTGTCTTTCTGTTTCTGCTTCTTTTTTAGAATTTTTATAATTTAAAACTTCCGTTACATCAGATACAAGTTGTCCCATTTTTTACCTCTTTTTATACTAAGTAATAACCATAAATAGTTATAGACAGAACTGTGCATGGCAACTGTTCGCTGCTTTTTATCGTCCAAGGTGCGTTTATGCAATTCCTTTGACAACCAAGCAAATTTATATACACGTCACCGCTATAACCAGTTGAATCTTCTGTATAAACTTCGTTCGGAAAATCCGCACGCATATCGTTTATAAATAACGTCTTGGTATTTAAAACTCTGGCGGAAATTTTACGAACTCTTGTTTTATTAGCATTATGCCCAGACGCACGAAGCGGTAAAGCAGATGCAGTAAATGAAAACGCATATTTTTCAGCGTCAAGCAAGGCTGTTTCTGAAAACTTTTCTAAATAAAATTCTGATTCTCGCTGGACAACAACAAACGTTTCACCGTCTATCGTCGCAACCGCTTTAAAATCGCCTTTTGTTTTATAACTGCCCCATGCAGAAATGCCTAGCGCTGAATTCTGATTTAAAACAGCCATATCGCCATTTTCCATAACAACAAATAACTGTTTGGTATCTGCGTTATATGATAAATCTATCGGTTCCTGCATTAAATGCTTGGCTTGCGCACACAAATCTGTCGCATTATAGTTTTCACTTAACTGGTCCAGGCTTAATTCTCGAATATCTTTTTTACTGTTAGATATAAATATCGTTGCCCCTTCTATCTTCTGAGGAGGCAAATAACGTGTTGCAACACTTCCCACAGACGTATGTTGTTTTATATCAACAACAGATGGCGTTAACGGCTTACTGGATATCGCCCATTCGCCAGCAGAGGTTAATATTTGTAAGTTATCACTGCTGACAACCGTACAAATTTGCTGTCTTTGCTGGGATAAAAGAGTTATAAAAATTGCTTCGTCATCCAGCCCTGTCCCAACATCAAAATTATTATGACGCCCTACCTGCGATAACCAAACGCCACTTGGCCAAGATTTAGAGCCACCAAAGACTAATCTATCTTGGTGGAAAGTTATACTGCATGGCCAACCTCTGCGCTTGCTAAACGCGGATTCGCGCCAATCTGAAACAGGTTCTTTTGGAACAGTATATGTACCATTTACATATGCTTTTACAACCGTTGAACTGATATATTCTACAATTGTCCATTGTTTTTCCAGCAATAAAAATCTGCTTTCCAAATCATCTGGCGTCCAAAAATCTTTATCAGTCGTAAACGTTGCATAATTATTCCCGTCTTCATGTGCCGTAACAGTAATTTTAATATCTTCACTGTCATCAAAACGCATAAACGGCATATTTACTGTCATGTCAGAATCGTTACGCGCAAAACTGAATTTTGATAATTCAAAATCTGTTCCAATTTTTTTCAGCACATAAGGCTGATAATCCGGATGAACGAAAATCATCGTTCCAAAACGTTGCGCATATTGCAACTTTGCAATATCTTCAAAGCTCCACGGAGACAATAAATCTTTTACTTGCTTATCTCCTGAAAAAATCAGTATATGACCAGAACTTAACGCCAACAAATAATTATCAGATTCACCAACAGAAAACGAAATTAATCTGGAATCAGATTTTAAAGTCGCGATACTGCAAAGCCCGCGTCTGCGCGATAATCCACCGCCAGCAAGAACGTCCATATTTTCTAACTTTGAAAGCCCGTTTAAGTTATCGTGTGCAAAAAATTCTGGTGAAACTTCACCGTCCGCAAAAGAATTTTGCGTTTTTATAAAATCACCCATATTAAAAACCTCTAATACTTAAAAGCGCGCGTTTATTAAAGAAAAACTTTCTATATCAGAATTTATAGACGTTGTACTGTCTATGAATTTTGCAGATTGCATTTCTGTTTCGTATAATGCCGCCAACATTCTAAATACAGTCTGTTCGCCTATTAACGGTATACAAAATTCCATTGCCAACTTGGTTGCAGCCAATGAAACAAAATAACTTGGGAAGTTTTCAACAGGCACACGAACAATAGCCAATATAGAAGTAGTTTCTGTATCGGCTACAATCTTATTCCCGATAATCTCACCTTTACACTTCAAAATGCGCAAACATTCAGCAGGTATAAGAAAATCACCGTCAGAATTTCTGGTAAGTTCGAAAACCTTACATGCAAAACGCCACGGATGCGCAGCTAGTAAAGAATCAATTACAGGGTCAAACAACGTTCTGCTTAGTTGCGCTGCTGGCGTATCATCAAGAAGCGACTGTATAGATTTTTCACCCAGCTTTAACAAAGCCATAGAACATAAGTCTATTTTTGTCAGCATTTTATGTCCTTTATTTCAAAAATTAAAGGCGACAACTTTGTGCCGCCTTTGATTAATAATTTACGCTAAATCAGCAACCGTAACATTACCGGAAACAGCTATCTTTTTTATCGAGGTGTTATCAGAAGCATTAATAATTACAATATCTCCTGTGTTCATCAAAGTTTTTACACCGTCAAAATAGCTGGCTGCTGCAATTGTTTCCAGCGTTTCATTTGCAGCATAGTGCCACAATGTAAAACCGTTTGCATATGCGATGACAGATAAATTTTTATTCTGAAAGGCCATTTCGTATTCCTCTTTTAATTTGTTTCTTATTCTTTATCCAAACATTTAACGCGGACTATTCCATCGTTATCAATCAGCACCGCACCCTGAGACATGCTGTTGCTGATAAAGTGCGCCGCACGTTCGCCATGCCATGAAATATCAGTCTTTACTTCTTGACCACATGCATGACCTACACTTGTCGCATGATAAATGAAGCAATCACGATTATCTTCTGTCAGCGGCAAACCATTATGCAAAACCCAAGTGATTCCTAACCATTTCTTAGACGCACCACCTGATACTAATGGCAAATCATTTCCTACGTAATCAGCAGAAACAAATTCATCCATAGATAACAATTCATTCCACTGATGAACTCCTACAACCGCAAATCTTCTGCCATCATCTGGAACATCTTTCGCATTTAAAGCTTCTACTGCAGATAAGATAAGGTCTTTCGTTAAACCTGTTGAATAATCACCTACAGAATTTGTGGCACCGCTCATTGCATTGATAATCAATTCATCTGTTTTACGACCTAATGCATACGCACCAGCAGATGCAACAACACGACGTTCATCAACATTAGTTTTTAATTCATCCAATGCGTCAACCCAATCACCTGCATAGTAATCTTGTAAAATACATTCAACAGGTTCGTGGTTTAAATTCATTACAGGTACGATACCATGACGAGACTTTGTGCTGGCTGTTCCACGACCTACTTTCTGGAAAGTTGTAGATGCACCAACAACACCAGATTTACTGCGTACAGTTGCACGCAACTTTGTGCCCATTTGCTGATAAGCCAAATGAACATCTGCTTCAAATTGTTTTATAAAAACCTGATCTATTGAAACGGACATATTTTTCCCTTTATTTTTTAAATAAAAAAAAGCGTAAAAAATTACGCTACTGTAAATAAATTTTGTTTGTAGGTTATACATTAAAATGTGCCTAAACAAAATTACCAAGGTCCAAATTAATTTGGATTATCTTGAAAATTTTAAGTCATACTTTTTATACGACTAAAAATTTTCATTAAAAAAACGCATAATAAAAATGCGTTTATTAGAAATAAAAAAATCCCCAAACGGGGATTTTTTATTTTTTCTTTGCACATGCTTTTTTAGCAACTGGCTTTTTTGCAACTGCTTTTTTTGCACATACTTTTTTTGCAGCTGGTTTTGCAACTACTTTCTTTGCAACTGGCTTTTTTGCAGCTACTTTTTTTGCAGCTGGTTTCGCTGCTACTTTCTTTGCAACTGGCTTTTTTGCAGCTACTTTTTTTGCAACTGGTTTCGCTGCTACTTTCTTTGCAGCTGGCTTTTTTGCAGCTACTTTTTTTGCAGCTGGTTTTACTGCTGCTTTCTTTGCAGCTGGTTTTACTGCTGCTTTCTTTGCAGCTGTTTTTTTTGCAACCGGTTTTGCAGCTGGTTTCGCTGCTACTTTTTTCGCGGCTGGCTTTAAGAATGAAAATGCCATTCTTCTCTCCTTTTTATTTTTGGATAGAACAAACTTTTTTGTTCTTACTTTATATTTTATATTAAACGCATTTGTTAGTAAAGAAGAAAGTGCAATTTTTTTCTATGAATACAATTTTTTAAAACCATTTTCTATTTTTCTAACGTACTCTGGATCCTGTTCTCGCCAATATTTTGGATCTTGCATCATACGTCTTAACTCGTTATCAGTTAAATTTTCTGATGATGTTTTTTCTGTTTCTACACTTGGTTCCATAGATTGCATCATCTTATAAATGCTTTGAATTCCCTGGGGTGTAGCACATAAAGCATCGAATGCATCTTTTGGTAAATATTTTTCTCCAAATGATTTTATCGCAATCATTGCTTCTTTCATTTTTTCTTCATCACCGAAAAAATTTTTTAATTCTATAATTGCATTCGTTTCATTTTGAACATTAAATAAATCAGATATAATTGGTGATAAATAGTCTTCTGCAATTTTATATATCTTTTCAACTTGTGATTTTGTTAAACCAATTTCAAAAAATTTATTGCGCAAATCCTCATCATCAAACATAGGATTTATCGGATATTCATCCGCTTTTTCTGGAACTCCTATTGCACGATTAAATTTCGCGCGCGTTATATCATCAGAATCATCTGACGGAATTGATACCATAGTACCAATCTTTTTTTCTAATTCTGAATATGACTTTAATAAAGATTGCGTATTTATTGTTCCATCTTCATTTAGAAATTTTTCTGGAATTTTTTCCATTTTGTTTTCCTTTTTTTTCACTTGATTTACGAAGAAAATATATTCCACCGAAAGTAAAGATTGCTTGCAACATAGTAAATATATCTGTGTCTCCTACTAGGTATGCACCTATTGCAGACAATATGCCAATACCCGACATAATGTATGTTCTGTGCCCTGAAAAATAACCACCACGTATAATTTTGTTCATATCAAAAACCTTGGTTACAGATAAAATAAAAAGCCATCTACATCTAAAATATATCCACGAGACGTTGCCCAACTTGGAATTTTATTGGCACTGTGAAAACGCGTTGCACCACAAGATACATCCGGTAAAACACCACGCATCATTCGGTTAACAACGCGCAAACACATTTGAAAACTTCTATTATTTGCTTCTATCTTTAAATACTTATTGTTTTCTGACGCATCATTTAATGAATCAAATATCGTTTTATCCGAAATTATTTCATCTAAAGTTTTATTAGATGAAACAGATATATTTTTTATCATTGACGCCATCGCTTCTACTACTGGCAAAGAGACTGCTTTTGTTTCGGCAAAAATTACGCGTGCAATTTTATAATTTATTCTTTTCGTTTCATCCGGATTTTTTATCAGTTTTAGCTGCATTTATACCGACCTTTTTATAAAAAAAATCGCGCAAAAAAATGCGCGAATATAAAAAAATCCGTAACTAATGTTACGGACAAAATCTTTACTGTTTATGCATTGTATATTAACATATTTCTCATAAAAAGTCAAGATTTATTTTTTTCTTTTTCAGGTGTCTGCATAGATATTTCATCACCATATGCAAAAAAATAATTTTTACCACGCCTTAATATTAGTGCACCAGATTCATTTATGCCGATAAAATCAACAGGTTCCCCCTGATATTTAACAACACTATTTAGACCGGCAGCTAAATCCATCCAACGCAAACGAACATCTGAGAATTCTGCAGAACGCCATTTTTCAATATTATGTATTAATTTCTTTAAAACTTCCGATTTAGAAACACTTACATAATCTTCCAATTTCGTTGTCTGATAACTATCTAATGTAGGGTTTGTTTTTATATTTATGCCGGTACCGATGATTATAAAATTTTTTGCATATTCTATTAAAGTACCAGAAATCTTTTTTCCATTTACCAAAATATCGTTAGGCCATTTTATTGTAGGCATAACGCCAAACTCAATTAAAGTTTCGGCAATAGCAACTGCAATAACATAAGAAAATCTAGGGTCCCTTTCTTCTATTTCATAAATAAAACTTACATAAAGATTACCATGATGAGAAACCCATTTTCTTTTGTACCGGCCACGGCCTGAACTTTGAGCCTCGGCCATTATAACAGTTCTGTCTTTTGCCAGGCCCTTTTCAACCAATTCCAGCGCATAATTTTGAGTACTTGGTATTTTATCAAAAGAAATCAGTTTATACTTTTCCAAGGCGGTACACCCCATTTTCATTTTTTATAAAATCATGACCATACGTCTTGCGTAGTTGATATATAGCCGTATCAACAGCATGCGTTGTCATATTTGGTAAAAAACCCAGAGCTTGTTTAAGCGCATTTAAAGACATCCCACCCGTCTTATCTAACCATACAATTATCTGTGTCTGCATTTGTGGTAAATAAACGCTGTGACCGAAAATCTTTTGCAAAACTTTTGTATTATCCATTGCTGATAGTATCGCGGTTTTCAAATCAACGGGCGTTACCGGTAAATTCAAGCCCAGTTCATCTAAATTTACATCTGCCAAATCAGGTGCATTTAAAACAGTGGCATTAAAATCTGATAAAATTTTTTGCCATACCTTATCCGAAGAATATACTCGTATTCCACTTAACATAAGAATCAGAATAATAAAACGCCTTACCTTTGTCCAATAAAAAAGCTGTGATTAATACATCACAGCCTTCGTATCCAAAACATTTCAGGAATTAGTCCCGACTTTTATCTTGCGGTTCAATGAACTTAGTAAAGTCCTGTATACTTGCACCGGTAGATGACAATATTTTAGAAATACTGTTCGTGGACGGCCACCTTGGCTGCCCTTCTTTAGACCAACGTTTACTTTTATTAAACGTCGTTGGATCCAGACCACTGCATTTTGCTAAGCCGGAACAAGACATCCCGTGTTCTGTCGCAAAACGCTCTATCGCCCGCCATACATCTTCATGGGTCATTTTTTCTCTCCTCTGGTTAAATTATATCAAAACTGTATTTCAGCCTTGATATTCTACCTATCGTTGATTTTATTCCACCAAACTATTCTTATCAATAAGGACCATTTCCTAGAAAATTTATACTAAAAAAATTTTTGACAAAAATACTTGACAAACACAAAAATATGTATTACATTTCGAATCGTCAAAAGGATAAAACCGTTTGACAGGTGTGAAAGCACCATGGGGTTCGGGGATTCAGACTCCCTCCTACATTCTCTCTCCTCTGGACTCTGGGCCCCAAAAGTTTA
>CASEZC010000002.1 GCA_949292385.1 uncultured Pseudomonadota bacterium | reverse complement strand
TATAGTTCGTTGTCCCCATAGTTCAACTGGATAGAATAGAGGTTTCCTAAACCTTTGATACAGGTTCGATTCCTGTTGGGGATACCACACAATTCAAGGATTTTTTATGAAAAATAAAGCGATAAAACTAGGAATTATTGCAAGTCTTTTGCCGCACTTGTTCTGTTGCGTGTTGCCAATAGCATTGTCTGTAATATCTATTTTTGCACCAGAGATTGCACATGCCGAATTCATACCTCACTGGTTTGAACCATGGCTTTTTATATTCTCTGCTTTTATGCTGATTTTATCATGGTATCTTGTTTTACGTGAATGCAAATGTGAATGTCAGCACTGCCATGAAGAAGGCGCACATCATACACAAAAAATAATACTTGGAATAATAACCGCTATATTTCTTATAAGTATAATATTACACATAATCGCACATCATTAAATACCGGCATTTGCCGGTGTTTTTATTTAGAATTTTCACCGACTTTCTGTAATTGTATTGTTATTTTTTTCATATTTTCTAAATACGATTGTTCTATCTCTTTATTTATTTTTATTTGACGCAACAGTCCATAAACAGGAATGCAACAAAAAGCAAAATTTTTAATATTTTCTTTTAATTCTTTTTTCCATGCGGCATTTATCAGTTCAGATTTTATCTGCGAAACCGTTTTATTCTTTCCGTTGTTATCTTTGTATGGAGTCATAATATTCCAATCATAATAACTATGCCATTTCATCATACCGTTTTCTTGCATAGAAAGTTCCATAAACAACCTATCTTTTGTAAGGCCAGCGCACTGCTTAGATGGAAAAAATATTTTATATCCAAATTTATTTTTTGCTGCCCTGCCAATTTGCATCGTAGGCCCTTCTTCGTGAACAACAATCCTTACATCGTTTGCATAACAAACATAAAAATATGGGGAAAGCAACTTATTATGAGGTTCGAATTTTAGCTGTATACCACGCGACTTAAAAAAATCAGGCAATAAAACTTTTTCCTTTGCCATACCAGAATCTATGCAAGCAGACATAATTACAATTTTTGTAGCGTTAAATCTTTTATTCCCAGCGATGCAAGATATCAGTTCTTTAACGCAATCAACAGTTTTTGGTGAATGATACCTGTCTATAGAAGTACTTAACCTTAACTGCTTTCCAGATGCCGCAAGCCCGTTTTGTATCTGTAATAAATCATCTAATATTTCTTGTTTCTTTGGTCCAAAAACCCATCTACAATTAGTCTGCAAACAATACGCGTCTGTCTTTGATATATCAAATTCTTTAAACAATTTCAGCATATAGTGCGGTTCCGCTTCATAAATTAAAGACCATTCACCGCCCGTCATATATACAGATTCTAATTTTGAAAAAGAATTTAAATAATATTTTGCATCTCCTATGGATATATATTCTAATTTTCGATTTGGACCACTGCACTCGAAGCAATGCGAACAATTTTCGTTGCACTTGTTAGTACAACGAAGCCTTATATCAACAGGCGCATTTTCCCACTTTTTTATAAAACGCTTCTTAGAAAACAAATCCATAAAACCGTTGTATACAGTTTTAAACAACGGCTCTTTTTCAGATTTTTGTCTGGATTCTAATAATTCTACAAAATCATTTTCCATGACAAAATTTATACCACATAAAGAAATTTTGTCAATATATTTTGTATTTTTATACAAACTTTTCAGGAACTAAATTTGTTATATTCTTCCAAATTCTTCTGAATATAGTTGTATCAGGAGAATTATGATAAACACGTGGTTTCTTATCACCTGGACGCATACCTGTCCAAACTGGTGCGCCATCTTCCATAGTGACATGCCATGAAGTTTTTGTATCTTTTATAATCATTTCACGCAACTTATCTGCAAATTCTTTACTTTCAAAAATTGCAACATTTTCCGTGTTGTAATATGCACTTCTTGGGTCAAGATTAAAGCTGCCAATCCAAGAAATATCATCATCAAACACTATGGTCTTGCTGTGCAAAACAGAAAAACTGGATTGCTTTCTTTCTCTATCATGCTCCTTACCGCGAAGGTTTTCTGCAGACAGCATGAATTCATAAACATCTGCGCCAGATTCTATCAGTTTCTTTCTGTACTTTTCCCATTTTGCGTAAACGGTCGGTGCATTTGTAGACGCAAGCGAATTCGTAACCATAGTCATATGGACACCAGATTTTTCTTCGCTTAACATATGCTCTAACCCGCCCTGTCCAGGAACAAAATATGCCGCAGATAAATAAACGGAATCATTCGTTTTATTCCATAAATGCTGCAATGCCTTTATTATGTCACCACGATATTCTTCTTTTTCCGACATGGACATTTCAACTTTTGAAGGAGGATCCGCCAGAAACTTTCCCTTTCCCCAACTGAAATCAAAGTTTTTATTTTTATATTCACGTTGTGCCAAAGATATTATTCTGTTGTAATTCTTTATATCCTCTGCACTTTTCCTTTCAACATCAGCAAACTTTTTTTCTAACTTCTTCAAAGCTTTTTTGGACTTTGCTTTTGGAAATACAGATGCCGGTATTGATAAATGATAATTCCAATATTCATCAAAGCTGGCTGTAGCGTATTTTGTCATATCACCTATAAACAAAACGTCCGTGTCGGAAAAGTTAGACGCAGTTTCTGGGTAAAAATAATTACTGCCAACATTTCTTCCACCAGTTATATATGCAAAATTATCAACGATAAATAACTTGTTATGCATTCTGGAATTTAATCTATTAAAATCCATCAAAAACTGTGGGTAATACAAAAATCTTGATCTGTTTGCCACCGTATTAAAAACTTTTACTTCAATATTTGGATGCTGATTAAGTAACATAACATCTACAATATCTGACTTGGTACCATAGTCATCAATTAAAATTCTAACCTTTACCCCCCTGTCAGCAGCATTTTTTAATTCACCAATCAAAACCTTGGACGAAAAATCATTACTGTAAATATAAGTTTGCAAATCTATCGTTTTCGTCGCCATTCTGGCAAACGCCGCCCTGATAACAAACGCTGACAAGCCGTCTTCTATTAAAGCAGCCCCACTTATTCCGTCACCAGCGCTTAATTCAGATTTGTAATACTCTGCAACAGGCGTTTCCATAGGATTATAGTTAAAATCACTTGCCGTTATTTTTGGAGTATAATTTTCCAGACGTTTATCATGAACAGTAGTCGGAACAGTTGTACACCCAATTAATGGCAAAGAAAATACAAACAAAGAAATCTTTTTTAACAGCGACAATTTTTTTACCTTTTGGTGCGCATTATAGTATAAAAAATACTTTATACACAAGAAAAAATCATTAAAAAACATAACAATCCGAAAAAATCCCCACATACCAACAAATTAAAAACTAAGTTTATATTTAAAGACTGTATTTTTCGTTTGCGCCATTTTGCGTATTATGATAAAATCTGTGTATTAGAAGGGAAGTTTTTGCTATGAAAAGATTAATTGCAGTAATAAGTAGTTTGTTAGTTTTACCGGCTTTTGCAGAGGTTGCGCCAGCTTATTATTATGAAGAAGCCGTTGAATATTCAGACGAATATTCAGAACCTTCTGTTGAACAAAAGGAAAGCGAAACTGCAGAACAAGAAGAACAAAAACAAACCGCAGTACCTGTTGTTCCTACAGCAGTAAGTCCAAGAAACACAACAGGACGTGCAGCTGCATCGCGCGCAGTAGCAACATCTACAACTTCCAACAGAACAGTTTCTAATAGAAGCACTTCTGCCACACCAGCAAGAGCAGTAACCGCACGTACAGCTACTACAACTACCCCTTCAAGAGTATCCCGTACAAACACAACAAGTGGCACAACAACAGTAGTTTCTTCACGCCCATCTACAACGGTGAGATCAGCAACAACACAGACCAAGGGCGTAACAACAAGAGCAAGTTCTCAGAACAATAACGCAAATACAGCACGCGCTTCTATCGTGCAGACAGACACCGCCACAACGCCTTTATACATAAGCGGCAGAGTCGGTGTAAATACAGCATCTGTAAGCGCACGCGTACCAACTCTTAGTGCTAATACAACTTCATCGACGACAACAGCTACAACAACAAGTGCTACTACAACAGCTACATCAATGGATGAATTAGCACAACTTACAGATTTCTGTAAAGCTCAATATACCGCATGTATGGATAACTTCTGTAACGTATTGGACGACAACCAGGGTCGTTGCAGTTGCAGTGCTAACCTAAAAAATTACGCAGAAACAGAAAACGCACTTAAAAAAGCTACAGAAGAACTGCAAGACGTTTCCGTACAAATTAACTACTTGTTAAAAGACTTATCTGCCGACCAGATAGAATCTTTGTACACACAGACAGAAGCTGAATTGGCTTTGCAAGGAACTTCTGACACATCCGCAATTAAAAATGATTTGGATAGCATAAAAGATATGCTTGTACAGGTCCAAAGTGGAAAAGCAAGCTCATCTTCTTTAAGCAGCGGTCTTAGCATAGATTTGTCTAGCATGCTTAACCTAGATCTATCAGGAAGTATGTTTAACCTTGATTCACTGCTTGGAACAAATACCGCAAACACATCTTCTATAAGCAATCAACGTGGCGAACAGCTTTACAAAACAGCAAGCGCAAGATGTAAAGCATCTGTCCTTAACAGCTGCGCAGCCCAAGGCGTTGATATATCAATTATATCCAATTCTTACGATTTGGAAATAGACAAACAATGCCTAGCGTATGAAAGAAACCTGACAGACGCAAACGAAGAAATGTACAACAAGATAACAACTGCAAAATACGTTTTGCAGCTTGCCAGATTGCAAAGCGCTCTTAATAAAAATTCTAATAATTTAAGAGAATGCATAAGTGAGCTTGATAACTGCATGCAAGACGATTTCGTATGTGGTGATGGTTACGAAAACTGCTTGGACCCATCTGGTAAATATATAATCAATGGCGAAATTATCGTCGGTAGTAAACCTGGTGTATCTGGTGGAATAACAGAACAAGACACAACAAAATTTGCAGAAGGATTATACGAAACATGGAACTTTGATGATTCTGCGGCTTGGGTTGGTGGCGTATCAGTAAGCGATTACATAGACCAAACCATCGCTACAACCACACCATCTTCGACATCAAAAACTATGTCAGAATACCTACAGAACAAAATTGGGTATCATGACACAGCCGCAAACAAAGACTTTGGTATGTGTATGAGCGTTCTGAACACATGCCAAGATCTTACATACACAAGTGCAAACAACCAATACCAGTACGACAACAAGGTTATAAGAGAATACCTGCAACAAGTATTGGTTCAAATTAAGGCAAAACAAGACACAATATTGTCTGACTATGCAGAAGACTGCATAACAGAAGTCACAAAGTGTTTGACTCAGAACAATTACGACCCAGACAGCACAAATGAAGACGGTTCTATGACAACAAAGAACAAAGTAGCTATGCGCGCTTGCAACGCTATGATAACAACATGTATGAGCGTCAATGGCGTTGATGAATTAACTGGAGAAGACTATACTATAAAAGCAGAAGATTGGATATCAGAAATAATGAAATAACAAACATCGTAAAAACCGCCAAACCGGCGGTTTTTTTATATTATCGTTTAAACTTATCCGATTATTAAATTAGGACGAGCAGAACGCAAATTATTCAAAGACTTCTCCTGTGCCTTTTTAAATTCTTCTGGGTTCCATATCTGAAAACTGTTACCACGACCAACAAAAACAGCCTTGTCAGTAATACCTGCATGCTTTAATAAATCTTCAGGTATAACTATTCTGCCAGTAACATCGAACGCCAACGGACGCGCATCTGCAAACAACATTGCCGACAAATCATCCAGTTCACTGTCGAAAACACCCATTTTATCGGTAGCCGCGGCAAGCTGTTCCATTCGCGACATCGATAAACCTTCTATACACTTATTGGTAAAAGAACGATATAAAACAACACCTGCAAATCTTTCAGATGAAACCGAAGCACGAAAAGAAGACGGTACAGATATTCGCCCCTTGGTATCCAAACGATTTTCATAAGATGAGAGAAACAATGACATTTTTACGGTCTTTGTTTTGGGCACCTGCCCGTTTCCTTTTCTTGCTTCATACGAAACTTAGCACGTCATTTTATGGTTGTCAATGACATTTTATAATACTTTTATGGTATTTTATGGTTTTATAAGTAAAATCATAAAAATTTAAAATAATTTTAAAATATTTGCATTTTCCTCTTGACCTGCGATTCGTTTTTGTTCTAAGATTCAGGTATAGACAAGGAGAAAACAATAAAAAAGCTCAGTTTTCCAATAAAAAGCCGGATTTCTGAGAAAAAATTTTAAACGAATAACAAATTAACTTAATTTTTTGTAAATACACAATGTATACACAAATAAAAGTTAATTTTTATAAAAACCCAGAAAGGAGGGAACCGCGCATGTCGAAAAACATTAAAGAAATTATGATTGCCCTGAATAAAGTTTTAACAACAACGGTTTGGGTAAACGAAGACCGTCAGATAATATCTTTATCAGACGAATTACAAATTGGTAAGAATAACGCACCTCGCTCTATCGAAGATTTACCAAGAGCTTCATTGGTTGGTGCATACGTATCTTTACAGATTCGTACAGACAATTTCGACGTAGCTGCTGAAAACTTAGAAACAAAAAATTTGGCTCTACGTGTAAAAGAGATGGTTTTTGCAGAAGCGAAAAAAATTATGGACGCTGCAAGCACAGAACAATCTCAAAAAGTTGCAAAAGCTGCCTAATTTCTGCGCAAAGCGCGGTTAGATAGGGCATGCAAAAAGTTTCTGGGGAACCAGAAGGAAGGGAGCGGCCACCGACAAGTAATTGTCGGTGGTTCTATTTTTTAAAACCTTATTGTTCCTTTTATATTTCCAGAATAATTGTTATACCCTTTTCTAATTGCTGCGTCGGCACCAATCTGAATTTCATAAATATCATTCCAAGTCATTTTTAATTTTAAACCTGCATTTGCTTGCCAAGGAACAAGTCTTTCAGCTTGTATATAATATTCTGATAAATTTAATTTAACATTTAACTCGTCAATATCCGCACGCCAATCATAAGATACTCCAAATTCTATTACAGGCGTAACAACAAAATCTTTACCTATCCAAAAATCATTTTGAAAAGAAACCTTCGCATAAGACGTAAAGAAGTTTAAATCAGCCGACGATATTTCCTGAACAGCTGTATCCGTCGAAGAACGCCTGTTCATAAACATATAACGTGCACCAACAACAGGGAGCATATTCCAATCATAAAAAGAAAAATTATACCCTATATCAGACCATATACTTGTCGTATATAATTGCATATCATCAAAAACTTGTATCCCCGCAACATTTTTAGTTTCGTTCAAATCTGTATAAAAAATACTGGCTGTATTATTCCATATAAAATTATCTTTTATATATCTTGTATAAAGCCCAATACCATTAGTAGGAGAACGCATCGTTCTTGCCCAGCTTTTTAAACGGTCATACTGATATGTATACGCGACACCGATATCAAAATCATAAAAATCATATTCTAAACCAACCGCTGCACCATAACCATACATATCAAAATTCGCATAAAAACTGTCTTCTTCTAAACGCCCGCCCGTACCAATCGCAGATGCCCAAATTTTAGTTTTACCTGTATCAAATTCTTCTCTTTCTTCTATACTTAACGATAACAGATTATTAAACCTTTCTGCAAATGAAGTACCAAGTATTTGCATGATAGGCGCAGAAGACGGCGCCAAAGCTGTCAAGGCACGAATATAAGCATGCGCATCTAGTTGCACTAATTCGTCCAGCTTTTCATAAACTTCACTGCCCGTTTCAGAATCGTCATTTGGCGAGTTCTGCCATGCTATAGCTGTATTCTCATTATTTTGATTACCTCCTGCACTTTTTATAACATCTAAAAAAGTACTTTGTTGTTCTACTTCATACCAGCCATTGCCAAGTTTTATAAAAACGTACAAATTATTATCTATATCAGGTAAAAAATTATCTGATATTTCTTGGGTACTCCTTAGCAATTGCAAACGTATTGTATCTTTACCGGACATCGCAGCCGAATCTAAAACTACATTTAAAAGAGCTTCATTAGAAATATTAAAACTATCCGCCGTTAAATATCCGTATGTATTTTCGTCTTGAACTCTAAGCCCTAAAATCGCCCCGTCAGAAAATGTAGCATTACCAACGTTTGCATTTGTTAAACCTAAATTCAGCATTCCACCAGACATAGTTAAATTTTCTGCTGCAAAAAATTTTCCGGTATCCGTTACCTCTACTTCACCACCATCTATAAAAACATCACCAGAAAAACCCATCATATCTTCATTTAACAAAATTTTTCCGTCAGATGGCATTATGCTCGATTCAAGTTCATATGGTCTATTTATAACAACCGAACCAGAACCGGTAATTCTATCGTTAAAGGCTATTTGATAACCGTTTTCAGCATTTAAATGCAATATTTCCGTAGTATAAACTGCATTAGAAACACCAGCAGATGTATTTCCGGTAAAAATCATATCTTCATTCTGCGCTATCAAAAACATTGCATTTAAGTTAAATATTGCACCGCCACCGTCCGTAGAAGAATTATCGTAAAAGCTACTGTCTATGATATACATATCATCCCAATTATAAACAGCACCACCATAAGTCCCTGTATTACCAGTAAAAGAAGAACTTTTCACAACAAAAAATAAACCGTCCCCAATAATACCATAGTTACCTATTGCTCCACCCGTTATGCCTGTATTATTAGAAAAAACAGAATCACTAACCTCCATCATACCTGTTGTATAAACAGCACCAACATCTTGCGAGCCATTGTTGTTTATAAACAACGAATTACTTATATTTAAATTGCTAGAATTATATATCGCTGCACCACTATATGCGGTATTCGAATTAAAAACACTGTTAGATACACTTACATCACCGTCATTAAAAATTACACCACCGTATTGGCTTGCAGAATTGCCCTGGAAAAAACTTCCGTCTATAACTGCCGTTGTTCTGTATTGATTATAAATTACGCCGCCATTACTACGCGTAACGCTATTATTTAAAAAAGCACTGTTTGAAATATTCAGACTGCCGGAATTATTTTGATATACAACACTTCCACCATACCTAGAAGAATTGTTGCTAAACGCAGAATTTTGTATATTTACAGTACCGCCAAGATTTGCAAAAACTGCTCCCTGTCCTGTCTGATAAAAATCACTTACAGAACTTTCTAAATTCACGCTGTTATCATCGTTTTTTGTGAATTTACCTGCGTCCGTCACATTAATCATATAGCCACTTGAAACAGTAAAACCGTTATAATTCGCACCATTAAAATTATAGCCACCACCATTTATTATCGTATTTTCGGCACCAGCTGCACTTAACAATCTTGTAGCGGTTAAATCCGATGTTATGTTTATATTATTTTCTGACGCGTATGTTTTATAGGCGCTATAAAAAGAATCAAAATCCCCAACATCTATTGCATACACAGGAAATGTATAAAAAGGCATCAATAAAAAAGGCGCTTTTTTTATATAAAACATAACTTATCTCCTTAAAGAATACACAATAAAAAAATCGCCCAAAACGCAGGCGATATCAATATTCATGTATTCCTAAATAAAAAACGCTGCCAATTGCAGCGCTTTTTTTATTCTTCTTGAGCAATTATTTCTTCGCGAATCTTTGCAACAGATTGTGCCCTTTCTTTTATCAAATCATTTAAATTCGCACCCGTTAAATCCGCAGCATATTTTATAGAATTCGCAAATGCCAATGCATCACTATTTCCATGCGTCTTTACTGCAAATCCTTTTAAGCCCAAAAATGTTGCCCCAGCATAAGAACGAGGGTCTATCTTGTTTTTCAGTCTTTTAAAAACATGTACCAAAAAGAAAGCACCTATTATAGCCAATATTGATTTCTTTAAATTATCAACCAATACTCGCTTAATTAATTTAGCAGTTCCTTCTACTGTCTTTAAAACTATGTTTCCTGTAAAACCATCGGTAACAACAACCTGAACATTACCACCACCAATATCATTACCCTCTACAAAGCCGATATATTCATATGGTAATTCATCTTTATGAGCACTTAACAGCTTATTTAAATTCTGTAAAGTTTCGTTACCCTTTGTTTCTTCTTCACCGATATTCAAAACACCTAATTTCGGTCTTGGCATTTTACCAATAACTTCTGCGTACACGCTGCCCAGAACAGCAAAGTCAAATAAGTTTGCTTCCGTACACTGAACGTTTGCCCCAAGATCTAACACAACCACTCTGGAATCACCACCACCAGATGGTAACATAGTCGTTATCGCAGGTCTTGATATGCCGTCTATGGTCTTTAATGCTAACTTTGATAAAGACATCAATATCCCAGTATTACCAGCACTAACAACCGCGGCAGATTTACCTTCACGCACATCTTTAATCGCCATATACATAGACGTGTCTTGTGCATGACGAATAACATCACGTACCTTGTCTGTACCATTTATAGCGTTAGGAGCGTGTATTAATTCGCAGTTACGTGCAACACGAGGATATTTTGCTAATAATTTTCTTAACTTTTTTTCATCGCCAAACAGGCGAAAAAATACTTTATCTTCACCGTTCTGATACAAAAACTGATTCATACCACCAAGAACGGCATTAGGGCCCTTATCGCCCCCCATAGCATCTATAGATATAATTTTCTTTTCTGCTGACATGGTAAATTGAAAAAAGCAGAATGGCACTTACGCGCCAAATTCTGCCTTTATATCTCTTTTAATTATTTTGCACCGCATGCAGGGCAAATGTGATGCGGACGTTTCTTTTCACCGCACGTTTTACATACGCTGCATGGCATTATTGACAAAGCATCATGAGAACGACGCTGTGCTGTACGTGCTTTACTTGTTTTGCTTTTTGGCGTTGCCATTTCATTATCCTTTTATTTACAGTTTGATATTTTATTAAAATCTTACCGTTTTGCAAGTAAAACTTTAATCTGATATTACCTTTGCTACAAACATACCATGATTATGCATCAATCCTATTACCGCACTGTGATCATCTAAACCCATATAAAACTTATAGCCCTGTTTTTCCAAGTCTATAATCGTCGCTAATTTAAATTCCGCAGTCGTACCAGGATAATCATGTTCTTTGCAGAATATGCGCTTTTTTATGTTCGGCAATAAAGCATTTATGTGGTCTTCTACTTTTTTCTGACCCATTGCCCAGCGACCAGTAATGAAGACTATCGTAAAATCGCGTCCTAACGTTTCTAAAACGCGTATCATATTTTCATTCGGTTCGCCAAAACGGTCATAATTAGCAATCGCAAATTTCTTGTTAACTACACCGTCTATATCACAAAAAATCGCTGGTATCTCTGTCATAATAAAAATCTAAAACGCCTGGTAATAACGATAGTCTACCGATTACCAGGCGAATTAGCCTTTTTTCACGCTTTAAATATCTAACAATTGTTGTTGTGTATTTCCTTCACGTGCAAGCTTTTCAGCTTTTTCTTCTGCCTTAGCAATTTCACGTACGCGACGTACGTATGCACCAGTACCAATTGGTATCAAACGACCTACTATCAAGTTTTCGTTTATACCTACCAATTTATCCGTTGCACCGCTAATAGCCGCATCTACCAATACCTTCGTTGTCTGCTGGAACGAAGCGTTTGATATAAATGAACGACTTGTCAAAGATGCACGTGTCAAACCAACCAATACTTGTGATGCTTCTGCTGGTTTACCACCATCATGTACAACACGAGCATTTTCTTCTTCGAAATCAACACGGTCAACAACCTGTCCCATCAAGAATCCTGTATCGCCTGGATTCGTAATTTCAACACGACGTGTCATTTCTCGTATCAAAATTTCAATGTGTTTGTCGTTAATTACCACACCCTGCAAACGATAAACTTGCTGTATCTGTTCTACCATAAATGTAGCCAACGCTTTCTGACCCAATATACGTAAAATATCTTGTGGTACAGGATCACCGTCAACCAATTTATCAGCTTTTCTTACAGTATCACCACTGCGAACTAACAAGTTTGTACCCTTTGCTACTGCGTATTCAACAGGTGCAGTACCATCGTCTGGAACAATGCGAACTATTATCTTGGACTTCGCGTCTTCTAATTCTATCGTTCCATCAATTTCAGCAAGCAATGCTGGGTTTGCAGGACGACGAACTTCTAACAATTCGTTTACTCGTGGCAAACCACCGGTAATATCGCTTGTACGTTTTGACTGAACAGGTATTCTTGCCAATACGTCACCAGCTGCAACTGTTGCACCGTTTGCAACGTTCAATATTGAATACATTGGTAATAAGTATTCTGCAATCTTCTTGCCGCCAAGTGATATTATTTCACCCTTGTCATTTACCAAAGTAATTGCAGGATTCAAAGCTTTCTTCGTATTCGCCTTCCAGTTAATAACTTTACGAGAAACGATGCCTGTCATGGAATCTACTTCTTCCTGATAAGATACGTTTTCTATCAAATCATTAAACTGAACAATACCGTCTTTTTCAGCGATTATAGTATTTGAGTATGGATCCCATTCTGCTACTTTCGCACCCTTTTCAACTTTATCACCGTCGTTTACTATCAACATAGATGCATATGGCAAGCTGCTTGTAAATAATGCTTCGCCCTTATCATCTACTACTGATAATTCGCCGTTTCTTGATAATACAACTATACGTCCAGCAGAATTCTTAATTGTATTTACACCAGACAATTTAATCGTACCGGAAACAGGAACTTCGATAAAGTGACTTTCTGCACCACCTGCCGCAACACCACCGATGTGGAAGGTACGCAAAGTCAACTGAGTACCAGGTTCACCAATTGACTGACCCGCAATAACACCAACTGCTTCACCAACATGAACCAGCGCATTACGAGACAAATCCATACCATAACATTTTGCGCACAAACCGTCACTGCAACATGTAAGTACACTGCGAACATCAACGCTTGGCAAACCAGATTCATTTATCTTCTTTGCCGCTGTCTTTGTAATCAATTCACCAGCAGGTACGATAATTTCTTTTGTTATAGGATGAACTATATCACGTGCAGCTGTACGCCCCAGAACAACGTCACCAAGTGCAACAGACAATGTGCTGCCCTGATATACAGGTTTTGCAGTAATATATTCTGTCGTACCACAATCGTGTTCTGTAATAACTGTATTCTGTGCCAATTCAACCAAACGACGTGTCAAGTAACCAGCGTCAGCAGTTTTCAAAGCCGTATCCGACATACCCTTACGTGCACCGTGCGTTGACGTAAAGTATTCAGACATGGTCAGCCCTTCCTTAAAGTTCGAAATAATAGGAACTTCAATAATAGAACCGTCTGGCTTCTGCATCATACCACGCATACCCGCCAACTGCTGAATCTGACGTTTAGAACCACGTGCACCAGACAACGCCATCATCAATACAGAATTCCAATTATCGCCACTGGTCTTGCCAAGCGCAGCATAAGCCAAGTCACCTAACTTATCTGTTGTCTTCTGCCACAAGTCAATCAACTTGTTGTGTCTTTCACCGCCAGACAACAAACCGTTCTGATACTGTTCTTCAATTTCTTCTGCCGCTTTTTCTGACTCTGCAATCAAAGTTTTCTTTTCTTCTGGAATTACGATATCGTCAAAACCAATAGAAATACCGCTTCGTGCCGCCTGTTCGAAACCTGTGTTTTTCAAAGCGTCTGCTAATAATATAGTCGCTTTGTCACCACAACGTTCGTAAGTTGTTGCAAGCAATGCTTTAATTTCTTTAACTGGCATAACCTTGTTTACCAAGTCAAATGGCATATTGTCTGATTTTGGCAATAATTCACCTAAAATCATACGGCCAGCTGTTGTCTTGTAAGTTTTGCCGTTAATACGTGCAACAATTGGAGTATGTAAAGTTATTGTCTTGTTTTCCAAAGCCAACTGTACTTCGTCCATGTTCGCAAAACGTGGAGACTTTTCTGTGTGTTCGCCATTAATCAAAGATATATAGTAAACACCCAAAACCATGTCTTGTGATGGTACAATCATAGGTTCACCGTTTGCAGGTGACAAAACATTATTAGAAGATAACATCAATGTACGCGCTTCCAACTGTGCTTCCAATGAAATTGGAACGTGTACAGACATCTGGTCACCGTCAAAGTCAGCGTTAAAGCCTTTACATACCAATGGGTGTAAACGAATTGCCTTACCTTCAATCAAAACTGGTTCGAATGCCAACAAAGACAATCTATGCAATGTAGGCGCACGGTTTAACAATACTGGATGTTGGTAAATTACTTTTTCCAAAATTTCCCAAACGATGTCTTCACCGTTTTCTACCATCTTGCGAGCTGTCTTTAATGTGTTTGCATAATCACCAGCCAACAATCTTGCATAAACGAATGGTTTAAACAATTCCAATGCCATAGTCTTTGGCAAACCAACCTGATGCAATTTTAATGATGGTCCTGACACAATTACAGAACGTCCTGAATAGTCTACACGCTTACCTAACATGTTCATACGGAAACGTCCTGACTTACCACGTAAAGAATCAGATAATGATTTCAATGGACGACGGTTCTGAGAAACCATTGGACGTGCTTTATGTCCGTTATCGAACAAAGAATCAACAGCTTCCTGTAACATACGTTTTTCGTTACGTACGATAATTTCAGGTGCGTGCATTTCAATAAATCTTTTCAAACGATTGTTACGTATAATTACACGACGATACAAATCGTTCAAATCAGACGCAGCAACGTGACCTGCATCCAAAGTTACCAAAGGACGCATATCAGGTGGTATTACAGGAATGATATCTGGTAACATCCAAGCTGGTTCTGTTTTAGAATCCAAGAAAGCTTCTACTAATTTTAACTGCTTAATTAAAGCTTTACGTTTTGCTTCGGATTTTGTTTCAGATAATTCAGCGCGCAGACGAGTACGTTCGTCGCCCATATCCAAATTAGCAATTATGCTGCGAATACCTTCTGCACCGATACCAACGTGGAAAGCGTCCGCACCAAATTCTTCAACTGCATTTTGATATTCATCTTCGCTAATAACATCATATTGTTTCAAGTTTGTTAAACCTGGTTCAATAACAATATATGCGTCATAAGAAATAACTTGTTCCAATTTTTTCTGTGGCAAGTTATTTAACAATGTTGCAATTTTTCCTTCGCGTAAAAACCATGTATGTGCGACAGGCATAGCTAATTTAATATGCCCCATACGTTCACGACGAACAGTAGAAGAACCAACTTCTACGCCGCAACGTTCACAAACAACACCACGGAATTTGATTCTTTTATACTTTCCGCAAGCACATTCGTAATCCTTAACTGGACCGAAAATTTGCTGACAGAACAATCCCTCTGGCTCTGGTTTCAGAGAGTGATAGTTAATAGTTTCTGGCTTTTTAACTTCGCCATGTGACCAAGACAGTATTTCTTCTGGTGACGCAATGGTGATGCGCAACGCGTCAAACTGTTCCTTGGTTTCAATTTGTCCGAATATCTTCTGCAACATATTGGTCATGTATTTTGCTCCTTTCAGTCGCTAAAAGTACTGCGTG
>CASEZC010000001.1 GCA_949292385.1 uncultured Pseudomonadota bacterium | reverse complement strand
TATTTAGCAGAAAACCAAGGCATTCATACTTTCATACAAGCGTATCCAGTATCAGCTCAGATAATTATGATTCCACTGCTCTAACCAGCTGAGCTATCCCGCCAACGGCACGAATTATAACAAAGTTTTTAATAAAAGCAAGCAACAAATAATCTAAAAAAGCACTAGGATATACGTCCTATTTTTTGTATAATGTACTATCAAGGAGTTTTTTATGCGTTATAAATGGAAAATACGTGAATTTATAGCAACCATAGCCTCGCTTTTTTACAGAACAAGAACTTCCAGACGTCGCGTACGAGATAAAATAAGATTTAAAAATATTTTATCTACAGAAAAACTTCCTGAAATACCTGTAAAAAAAGCGAAAAACAATATAAATATAGCCTTTTGCTTTGACAACAATGGTTATAAATTAGCGTGTGTATCTATAAAATCATTACTAACCGTTTCTAAAAACAAGTGTGATTACAACATATACTGTGTAGTAGACAAGAAGTTTCCTGAAAAATATAAAAAACAATTATCAAACTTATTAAAAAACACCGAATCAAAAATAAGCTTTTTATACGCAAATAACGATTTCGACAAATCCTATCGTGCTAATTGGCCAAAAGCTGTTTTTTGGCGTTTACTATTGCCAAAACTATTACCAAATATAAACGAAATCATATATTCTGATATAGATATAATATTTCGCAAAGATTTAATAGAACTGTCAAATATTGATATGGGAAAGAACATCCTAGCTGGTGTTAAAGACTATAATAACGGCTATATAAATTCTGGTTTTCTTGTTATGAATTTAAAACAAATAAGACAAGAAAAGTTATATGAAAAATGGATAAAAGTTTCACAACAAAAAAAGTACAAAAATCCAGACCAAGATTTATTAAATTACACTTGTAGAGGAAAAATTATACACCTACCCTTACGTTATAATTTTCAACCAATGATGGGAAAAATGATTTTCAAAGTACATACCGAAAAAGAAATAAATGATTTAAAAAATAATTTAGTTGTTTTGCATTATTCTAATTGGATGAAACCTTGGCACGATAAAAAATCAAGACCAATATATTCTGAATTATGGTGGGATATAGCAAAACAAACAAAACTTTTTAAAGAATAATGCTATATATCTTATTGAATAAAAAAAATGTATAATATATGATAAAAAAATCATGAAAAGAATATACGCTTTTTTGGCATTTTCCTTATTAGTTTTTTCTGCCCAAGCGAAAACTAATAACCCATTTATGGGAAAATACGAAAACCAAATTGCATTAAATATAGGCCAAGGTGTTAACAGCGGCTTTTTAATACCTCCTCCGACACAATTGGTTCCTTTTTATTTCTTACACTTTCAGTATTCTCAACCAACAACATTCTTCAAACTGCCTGCAAGACAATCTATTAACATAGGTCAAACTCTTGGTTTCGGTCAAAAATACGGTTGGGATTGGGATAAATATACAATACCTATGATATTCTTCTCGGAAGACATAGTTTTACTGCAAGGTAAAAAATGGTATTATTCAACTGGTATGGGCGTTGGACTGCAAGCACAACAAAACGAAAGAATTGGTTCAAAATTATTATTCCAATTTAAAATAATATACGGATATAAAATTAATGAAAAAGTTAATCTAGAAATATTCATGCAACATTTTTCTAACGCAAATACAGCCATAGAAAATAATTCTTACGCTTTCTATGGTTTAGGAATTACATATAACTTTTAAAAAAATCGGTAAATACCGATTTTTTATTACCAATCGATTGGAGTTTTTCCGTTCTGAATCAAATATTGATTTGCACGCGAAAAGTGATGATTACCAAAAAATCCCCTGTGAGCAGAAAGCGGTGACGGATGAACACTTTTCAAAATCAAATTTTTTTCCGGATTAACGAAAGCTGCTTTTTTCTGGGCATATGCCCCCCATAACATATAAACAATATTATCACGTTGTGACGTTGCACGAATGACAGCATCAGTAAATTGTTCCCAGCCCTTACCCGCATGCGAAGCCGCCTGATGAGCACGCACTGTCAACGTAGCATTTAATAATAAAACGCCCTGCTTTGCCCAATCTGTTAAATCGCCATGTGTTTTACTTGGTCGTCCTAAATCGGATTCTATTTCTTTATATATATTAACAAGCGACGGTGGTACGGGTGTTGGCGGTAAAACAGAAAAACAAAGCCCATGTGCCTGCCCTGGTTCATGATAAGGATCTTGTCCGATAATAACAACTTTCACATCATCCAAAGGACATAAATTAAAAGCGTTAAAAATATTTGCGGGTGCAGGATAAACGGCTTTTCCAGACAAATATTCCGAGCGCACAAAATCTGTAAGTTTTATAAAATAACCTTTATCAAATTCATCTGACAAAGCGCTCTTCCAAGATTCTTCTATTTTAACATTCATAATTCTATCAACCCATTCTGACAAGCTTTCCATAAAACCACATCTATATAACCACGTGGCAAACCCGTTTCTTTAACAATATGCTCAAACATATCATCACATGCTTTCTTTATTTCCGGTAACAATTTTTTATTATCTATTTTTTTCTGTAAATCAGAATTTCCTGCATAAAGCGCACCAAGACGTTGAATCCATATATCGTATTTTACAACATCTTCCCCAAGATTTCTTGCCAAATGATTTGCAGTAATTTTTCCTATATGAGGCAATTTTTGCAGGTAACAAATTTTAGAATCTAAATCACACAAAGAATAATATTCGCTACAAAAAATGTCTCTATTTTTCCAAACTTCACAAATTGCTTTAACTTTATTTTTGTTATTAAAAATATTTAATAAGTCATTATAATTAAATGAATTATCAACTAAATAATTTATTATTTTTTGATGAATTTTTTTTGCAGTTTTTTGAGAAAAACCACCTGCTAAGATAACATATATCGCCTGCTGTGCGAATTCATCAGATGATAAATTTTTAGGACAAGAAAGATTTTGTTTTATTTCATCAAACGTCTGCGCGTCGGAATCAAGTCCCATTTCACGCAGACGTTTATCTAAATCAAAAAACCATTCAGCAGAAAACATATAATTATTCGTTTTGAACAGAATTTCTCATTGCCAAAATTTCAGAAACAGACATAGTTTTTTGTGCTTTGGCTCTTATTTTTTCTTTTGCCTTTAAAAAAGCATTCTTTTTCACGTCATCTTTAACATCAAGTTGCTTTTTTAATTCTTCAAAGCGCTGAAGTTTTTCTGGGCTTTTATCATTATGAGAAAAAATTTCATATTCTAACTGATGATATTCTTTCCACAACGCATCGTTATCAAGACGCTCCCCTTCCCTGGGACGGACAACTTCACCGAATTCATTTATATTAAAATCATTATCAGCCATTTTAACACCTTTAATTAAACGTCCAGATTTGCTTCCAACGCATTTTCAACGATAAAGTCACGTCTTGGTTCAACAACATCACCCATCAACATAGAAATAACTTCATCAGCCTGTGATGCATCTTGAATTTTTACTTGGAACAAACTTCTATGATTTGGATCCATAGTAGTTTCCCACAACTGTTCTGCATTCATTTCACCAAGACCCTTATAACGTTGAATCTTTAAACCATTCTTTGCATATTCAAAAGCTGTATCTAATAAATTCAACGCACCCCAGATTTTTTGAGACTTTGCTTTCACACGAAGCGTTGCAGGTTTTGAGAACGTTTCTATCAATTCTTCACGACCTTGCATACGTAACCATGCGCGAATTTCAGGTCCATTAATTTTTTCACGTGGCAAAACATGTGTTTCTTTTACACTACGCAATGTACGTGTAATGGTTATACCACTTTCATCGCCAGTAACTTTCCAACCGCGTTCAAATTCCAATTCTTCTGCATCCAGCATTTTTGCAGCATTTGCAAAATTTTCTTCTGTTTCATTATCAAACACTGAATTCAACGCCAACGCTTCTACAAATCGAAGTGGCATTATATGATTTAGTGGTTGTAATGTATTTTTCATATTCAAAATCAGACTTAATAAACGCTTTAAATCAGCACCTGAAATTTGTACACCTGATGCAATTTCTATAACCCCATCAGTTGCCAACTGATCCATTAAATAATCATCCATTTCACGCTGATTTTGTAAATAAATCTGCTGTTTACCGCGCGTTACGCCATAAAGAGGAGGTTTTGCAACATATATATAACCACGTTCAATTGCTTCTGGCATATATCTAAAGAAGAACGTCATAAGCAACGTCTGAATATGCTGTCCGTCGACATCAGCATCGGTCATGATAATAACTTTATGATAACGCATTTTTTCGATATCAAAATCATCCTTACCAATACCAGCCCCCATTGTTGTAATCAATGCACCAATGGTATCAGAGGTTAACATTTTATCAAAACGAACACGTTCTACATTTAAAATCTTACCACGCAAAGGCAATATCGCCTGTGTTTTACGGTCACGTCCCTGCTTTGCTGTACCACCAGCAGAATCCCCTTCCACGATAAACAATTCACATTTTGCAGGGTCTTTTTCAGAACAGTTTGCCAACTTTCCTGGCAGTCCTCCAAGTTCTGGGCCAGACTTTTTACGTGACAATTCACGCGCCTTACGCGCAGCTTCACGCGCAGTTGCAGCTTCTATAATTTTATCAACAATCGCCTTTGCAATTGCAGGATTTTCATCCAAGTATTCATACAGCATTTCAGAAACTGTACTTTCTACCAAAGGACGAACTTCACTAGAAACCAATTTATCTTTTGTCTGAGAACCAAACTTAGGGTCAGGTATTTTTACACTTATTATACTTGTTAGTCCTTCACGGAAATCTTCACCTGACAGATTTATATCTTTCTTAGTTAACTTCTCGCCTATATATTTATTAATAGCACGTGTCAGACCTGCACGAAAACCAGCCAAATGCGTACCACCGTCACGGTTTGGAATATTATTCGTAAAGCAAAGAGATGTTTCAGTATACGCAGTTGTCCACTGTAAAACTATTTCAATATAAGTATCTTCTATTTGTTTTATCATCTGAATAGGTTCACGATTTAACAACTCTTTTGACTTATCCAAATAAGTTGCAAAACCTTTTAAACCATCAACGGAATGAAACTCACGTACCTTTTTCTCTGCGCCACGCAAATCTTCCAATATAATTCTTACATTAGCATTTAAATAAGACTGTTCACGTAACCACGTTTCCAAAGTATCAAAATTAAATTCAGTTCCTGTAAAGGTTTCACTAGACGGCAAGAAAGTAACTTCTGTACCATGTTCATTACCTGTTTTATTTTCAGTAATTGTTAAATCACAGGTTGGCACACCGTCAGCAAAAGCCATATGAGCTTCTTTATCACCACGCCATACACGAACTTCTAGCCATTTAGACAAAGCATTAACAACGGAAACACCCACACCATGCAAACCACCAGAAACTTTATATGCACCATTACCTTCATTATCAAACTTACCACCAGCGTGTAATTCACACATAATTAATTCCAGCGCACTACGTCCAGTTTCATGATTGATATCAAAAGGCATACCACGACCGTTATCACGAATAGTCGCACTACCGTCAGCGTTTAACGAAACATATACTGTATCTGCATAACCAGCCATAGCTTCGTCGATAGAGTTATTAACGACCTCATAAATCATATGATGCAAGCCAGAGCCGCCCTCACCTACGTCACCGATATACATACCCGGACGTTTTTTAACCGCTTCCAGTCCTTTCAGAACTTTAATAGAATCACCTGTATATTCGTTAGTAACAGCCATTTATATTCCTTTCTTTTTTCAATGCAGAGAATAGCAATTTATGCTATAATTAGCAAGAAAAAAGAGGCTTTTTAAAACAGCTCTCAAATATACAAAAGGCGGTTACGATGAAGTTTAAGTTATTGTATTTTGGCGAAATTTTAATTAATCCAAAAAAACGTTCTCAGCATATATCAGATATAAGAATGCAATTTCATCCGCAATTAAAAAAATTAGTAGAACACAGGCCTTGGGATAATCTGAAACAATACATGGTTCCAAACGCAACCAAAAGTCCTATTACAACAAAACATGTTGGTGGAATTGATTGGAATCCAATAATAACACCTAATTTAAAATTATTGGCAGAAATTGATATTCAAATGATGCATCCAGAAATAGTCGGTGTTCCAAGAAGTGATATAGATAACAGAGTTAAAACTATTCTAGACGGTCTACGCTGTCCTCAGAACGAACACGAAATTGGTGATAACACACCTCGTGACATAGGTCCTATATATACACTATTAGATGATGACCATTTAATAACAAAATTGTCTGTTAACACCAGTCACTTATTATCAACACAATTATTTAATCCGGAAATACCTCACAGTCCAGATTCTATATTTATGCTGATTGATGTAAATGTTCGCGTTGCAGAAGGAACACTAGAAAACCTTCCATTCATGGTATAAAAAAAGACCGCTGAAAAGCGGTTTTTTTAAGACAAGGCACTGGTAATTTGATCTTGCATTTGGAAAGTTCCAAGTACAACCCATGCAATTATCGCAGACACCAACAATATTCCGACACTATTTAAAGTATTTGAAATGGACTCCATTCTTCTTACGGAAGCCTCAAGATAATCGTTTGCCACCCTAGATAAATTTTGGTCGAACCCGTTCATATCTGCATATATTGCCAAGTCCCCGATAATTTCTTCATTTGGGAAATTAAAACCTGTATTTGATAAAGCCATTCCTAAATTATCACCATTAGCAATATAGTGCAAAGTATCCTCTAAAATACTTCTTACATATTTATTAGAGTTATCAGCAAGCATTCTCATAGAATCAGGTATAGTTATACCAGCAGCAACCATAGAGGACAAACTCATCAACCAACCTACTGCCATTTGTTCTTTATAAACATTCCAAGGGGGCAGTTTATCAAATTTCGCCCGCACCTTACCTGTCCAATTTGGCAAAGAAATCCATATAATAAAAATCAGCGCCAAGAAACATAAAACAAACAAATACCAATATTTAATAGAAAAATCTGACACCCAAATCAAAGAAGCAGCCATTCCACGCCACAACATATTATCACCTGCAATTTCAGCAAGCGGCGGGACCAGATATATTCCAACCAAAATAATTACACCGAACGTCAACGCCAATAAAAATAAAGGATAAGCAATTGCGCTTGTCATCGCTCGTTTTATACGCTGGGTTCCTTCTACAACTCTACTTACATTTTCCAGCGCAACAACCAAATCAGATAAATTACCAGACGTTACCAAAAGAGTTTCTTCTGGTGGTACCCACCCACGTGTAGCATCAGAAAAGCTCATACCACGTTCAAGACTTTTCTGCCATTCGCGCATAACGATTGCAAAAGGCTCATTAGGTTTTTTACCGTTTTTAGATTCTATTTTTTCTATACGACTAAGCGCATCCATCAAGGTAAAATCATTACGCAACAGTGAAGCCAACTTTCTTGCAGTTGCCATTCTTTTTTCTGTATTAAATTTAAAAACCAGCTTTGCATAAAGAATTTCAAGTTTATTCATATTAATAAACCCCCGGTCTATCTAATAACCCAACCCAACGTTCCAATTCATCAACACCGATAATTCCCTGCAACATCAATGACTCGGCAGCTTCTTTCAGAGTTCTGCCATCCATTTCTTCCAACCAATATTTCAGTGCAGCATCCGTATTACCAGATAACGCCATACGCAAAAATTCACTGTTAGTAATTATTATTTCACCGGCTTTTATACGTCCAAAAGTACCTGTTCCTTTACAATGTTCACACCCAGGACCACGGACATAAACTTGACGTAAACCTAATTCACCGAAAGCATCCATTACACGATGATAAGCAGGATTTTCAGGATGGTCTATCAATCTTTCCCGACAATAAGGACAAACTTTTTTAAACAATCTCATCGAAACAAGACCGCGCATCAAAGTTTCTTCTTTCAGTTTAAAAGCTTCTATACCTAAATCCAACAATCTCGTCAACGCAGCCATTGCAGAGTTAGCATGTAAAGTCGTCCAAACATTGTGTCCAGACAACGCACCACGTACGGTTAACTGTGCAGCCGCCAAAGTACGAATTTCTCCAACCATCAACGTATCAGGGTCACTTCGCAAAGCAGCTGCCAAAGCTTCCGTATATTTTTCTTCTCGCTGTTCTTCATTTGTCGTGTTAACCACAGGCATCTGATGCGCACCGAAAATTTTCTGTTCAACAGGATTTTCAACAGTAATTAAGTTTATCTCGTAATTTCTTTCTTTAAGCATCAAAGACATATTTCTGACAAGCGTTGTGGACTTACCAGAACTTGTCGGTCCAGCAACAATTACCAAACCCGTTGGAAAAGAACGTAAACGCATTAATAACTTTTGTTCATATTCCCCGAATTCTTGTTCAGTCTTTATACCTTCTGACGGATTATCATACAACAAACGCATGACAACATACCGACTGCCAAAAGCAATCGGATTAAATTGCATACGAATACTTAAAATACCACGAGGTAAATAAAGGTCTTTTGTTCCACGTAAAGGCGTACGTCCGTCTTTCTGCGCAGCCTGATATTCATTTTGAGCATAGTTCGCATTAGACATATCAGATGAAGCAAACGCGGCACGAACAAAAGGCTCGCCCCAACCTGCATTATATTCAAGCACAGGTTGCATACTTCCATCTATACGGAAATATATAGTTGTTTGATCTGCTACTTCTATGTGAATATCAGATACCTTTTGTGCAGCGGCTTTGGCGATTATATCAACAAAGTCTTTCTGCATCTGATTATCATAATCTTGACGCGAACGAACGCCACCACCAATACGGTTTTCATAAGACTTATAAATACTGGAAACCAAACCTAAATCGGAATAAAAAGGCACACGCATCGGGCGGGCACGCTTTTTTAACAAGTCTAAGAAAGCAAGAACGCGACCGTCATACCGATGAGTTCTGGAAATAATAATTTCACCACCAGAAAAATAAGCAATCAAACTCTGCGTATCTTTTGGTAATTCTTGGTCTGCCCCAGTTGCAGTTAATAACCTATTTCCATTAGAAAAAAGATAATCTACAATATCCTTATTATCCGCATTTTCCAAACCTGCAGGCACAGATAATTTATTATCTTTCGGAATATTATTTAAGATATTGTTTTCTGCTTCATTCATTTTTATATAATCCAAATAAGTTATTCATTCAAACCACTTACAACACTAAGCGTTTGCGTCTGACCATCTTTTTCAAATACTATACCATCATCCAAAGAAATCGATTTGACGGTATAACCATCAACGACCTTGCCAACAGAGATTCTTTTTTCTTGTCCGGAATTTAAATTTTTAATAGTTGCCTGTAATTGATTGCCCGCACCAAAAACATTTATCAATCTATAATTCTGACTAAAATTATATTCTGTTGCTTGAACGTCACTGGTCTCATAGGACTCATCATAAACTGGTGCCGGAGAATTTTTTGCTGCTTCTGCTTGCGCAGCAAATTCTTCTTTCTCTCTTTCTAATTTTGCGGCCTCTGCTTCCAGCTTTGCTTGTGCATTTTCAAGTTCTTTTTGCTGTTGTTCTGCACGCCCAGACAAAGTATCTATTTCCATATGCAGCTTTATTTTTTCAGCCGCCAATTTATCTAATTCCAGATTTAATTGCGCGCGCTCTTTTTCAAGTTGCATTAAAACTTTTTCTTGTTCCAAGTCTGTAATTTGCTGAAACAAAGAACCTTCAACCTGATATTGAGAAACAGCATCAGCAGACAAAGCTTCCATTTCTTCATCAACCATATCGTCACAAAAAGCATTTACCGAGAACATCCCGCAAGCTATAACAGCCAAAAACATTCTAGAGAAAATATTTTTTTTCTTATTTTGCATAGATAATTACCTCATAGTTCCAAGTACGTGACGACGCATTCCACGTGCAACGTGTCATATAAACACCGCCAAATTCATTAAAAATCTGTATAAATTGCATCGGCACCAATTTTGATTCCGCTGCAACTTCTACGATATTTAAATATTTAGTTTCAACACCATTAGTCAAAGCATCAACAACAATATCCGCATCAACGCTTGTATTAATTGATTGAAAAGCTGTCATTACCGCACGTAAAACTGTTTCTGGATCACGTTCATCCAAAGATGCCTCCACAGGACTTTGTGGTAAAGTTGCACGAACAATCAAAGAATCCTGTGATTCTTCTTGAACAAAAGACCCCGGCATTATAGTGCCGGCATATTCATAAAAATCACCCAAAGTTCCAAAATCACGAACAAATCTTGCCGTTGCATGTGTTTCACCACATTCAACAGATGTTTGATTCCAACCAGGAACCGGCTGCATTAAGAAAGCCATAGCTTGATAACAAACCTCTGCCCTGTCCATAGGAAGTGGTAAATTATCGTAAGGCAAAACAATTGGTTCTGGCGGTTTAGGTTTTTCTATATCAAATTCCTTATCCAGTTCTTTATTATTTTCTTCTACTTGTTTTTTATATTCCTCTGCTAAATCTGGATTTATCTCAGAAACCTCTACCCTTGGCGCAAGCATTTGTTTTATAGGTTCACGAAATAAATAAGAAAACCCAAAAACAAACAACGCGATTAAAAATACAGAAAAAACACCTGTTCCAAATCGACTAATTGGGTGCAATATAACTTTTGCGGTATTAACAACTAAATCAGACAAATTACGTTCTACCGCACGTGGCATACCCCATGCGCTTGGCGCAAACAGTGCACCCCAATCTGGTATTTCAGATAACTTAAAATATTCTGCACGTGCATCTTCTTCACGTTCAAAAATTTTATCTTCCAGAATTATACCGTTTCTGACAGCTACTAAAAAATATACTTTATCTACAAAAAAAACTGCCAAAAAAGAATTATATTCACTTAAAGCGTCAGTTACCACGGCGGCAGCACTTTCCATACCGGCACGATGACCAGCACGTTTTGACCCCAAACCAACCATTCCGCGATATTCAGTAAATAAATTTAATTTTTTATCTATACTTTTTGCCAAAGTTTTTGCATAAGAACGCGCAACGTAACCAGCACCAGTTGGTTGCCAAAACAAACCAACAGCATATTTTTTTCTATTAATGCTTATAACTTGACTAGCCAATTCTCTCTACCTACTTTTGTTTAATTATAACATAAAAATATTATCTATGGCAAACACAGAATAAAAAAGAAACCCGTTAAAATTAATTAACGGGTAAAAAATTAAAAACTAAAAAAACTAACATCCTGAGTTTTGCCCACCATACATAGCAGATTCACATTCTACTGTTGTTTCTACCATAACAGGCATAACTGTCATACTGCTGCCACCATCTTTTGCGGTACGAACACTTCTAGGATGTGGACAATCATAAACATTTGCTGTCAAAATGAAAGCACGTTCAGGTCCAAATATTACCCATTCATTAGGTCTTGTTCTTTGACTTGTAATCCAATAAGCATTTCCTGGACGAGCCTGATCAGCAATTCTATTTTCAAGATATCTGCGCGCATCATCCGCATCATATACAGAAACTTCTGATTCTATTTTATAAAGAAAAGTACAACCTATTGGTTCCGCTTCTAACTGAGTTAAATATTCACTGCCGTTTTCATTTTCTATCAAACCGCTACACGCAGTTAAACCGAACACCAAAGAAAATAAAGCTAATATTTTTTTCATTTTGCCCTTCTTTTTAATTATTATCCTTCTGTATCACCATTAAGACTTCTCATACTCAATCCTTTTGATATAACTATATTATATCATAATTGTCTTTATCACTGAATAATTTTTTCAAAACCAAATTATTCAACGCATGACTGCCTTTATAAGATTCTAATTTAGCAACCACGAAACCGCCACTAGTAAACATATCACCGATTGCATCTATAATCTTATGACGAACGAATTCATCTGGCCAGATAACAGGATTTAAAGTACCATCACCCTTATCATTTAAAGCGATAACATTCGTTTCATCTGCACCACGTCCCATACCATGAGCCTTTAAATATTCCCATTCAGAATATTTTCCAAAAGTTCTTGCACTTGCAATATTCTTTAAAAAGCTTTGAACAGATTTTTTATTTCCATCAAAATGATAAGAATAAGTCTGACTGCCAATTACTTTTTCTGGGTATATTAAAGTAGCCGTAATATCTAAACCTTTTTCATTTGGGCTAAGCTTTACATAACCATTACTTTTTCTTCCTGATATTTTATTAAAGAACCATAATTTTATGCGTGCAGATAAAGGCAGTTCTTTTAATAACTCTGAAGCTTTTGCTACAACTTCTCGCTTTACTATAATCTTTTTCAATTTGCTTTCTGCAACGCCTGCCTTAATAAAAGCATTATAAAACTGCATTGCACTGCCGTCTAATATTGGTGTTTCTTTATCATCTATTTCTATAACGGCACTATCAATACCAGCCATAAACAACGCAGCCATAAGATGTTCTATTGTCTGAACATGCGCTGCATTAACATTACCTATGGTAGTATTTCTCATTTTCGTATCGCCAACATTATCAAACGTAGCAGGTATTAAATCACTGCCAGAAATATCAACACGACGAAAGAAAATACCTTTTTTCTTAGAAGGTTTAACAACCATATTTACCGGCAAACCAGAATGAATACCCTTGCCTTTTATTTCAACTTGTTTTTTTAATGTACCCATTATAATTTCTCCTTCAACCATTGAAAAAACAAAGAATCTATTTTAGTTTCAAGATTAGCATATTTAATTTTTTCCTTTGCCCAATCAGGCAGACGCACCCAATCTTTTTCCGTAGTTATAAGTTTTGCATTTTTACGTTGTGCCAATTCCATCAACTTTTTTATATCTTCTTCTGTATATTGATAATGGTCCGAAAAAGACTTTTTACCGACAAGATTATTCAAAGATTTAAAAAACTTCTTAGGATAACCAATACCAGCAAAAGCAAACAAATTATCAGATTCTTCATAAGGAGAAATAGTTTTTGTTTCCGCATAAAATACAGGTATATTTTCAGGAATTTTAAAATTTTTACGTGATTTCTTATTTTTTATAACAATAACAGCATCAGCTTTTTTAACAGCACGTTTTGGTTCACGCAAAGGCCCAGCTGGTAAAAGAAAACCATTTCCAAAACCTAAACCTTCATCAAAAACCAGAATAGAAATATCTTTCTTAATTCCAGAATTTTGATATCCATCATCCATAACAATCGGAGAAGATTCCGAAAATTGCTTATTTAATAAAATTAAATTACTTTTTCTATCACCTACATGAACTTGTAAACCATGTCTTGTAAGCATAGCAGCTTCATCGCCAACATTACCTGTTTTTGCAGTTTTTTTATACCCGCGCATAACAACAGGCTCATCCAAAAAAGTTGCAACTTCTCGAACGATTGGCGTTTTTCCAACACCACCCGCAAAAATATTACCAATACAAACAATAGGTCTTCTTGATTTATATTGCCTTATTTTACGAAACAAAAAAACTAAACGAGAAAACAAATAATATACCCAAGAAACAGGTAGCAATAAAAACGCGACAGGCGTCTTATGTAAAAACCACCATGGAGTTTTCATATTTATTAAGCCTTTCTTTTTTTATTTTGTTTTTCTTCTCTAAGTTGTTTTTTAAATTCGCTAGCGGTTAAATCTTGTTCAACTTTAAACAAGTTAAACTCACCGTCCATATCACGAACTTGCTTAACCATAATATTTTCTATTTTTTTTCTTATAGCTTCAAATTCTTCTGCGTTAACTTTAGAGTCAATAAATATAGGTTTACCCACTGTACAAGTAATAGTAGAAAAAGGCAAAGCAACTAAATACCTATCCCATCTTTTTTGGAACCAAGCTTTAGAACAAGAATAGCAAACTGGTATGATAGGTGCGCCCGTCATTTTAGCAAAATAAAGAGCCCCGTCCTGAACGCGCAAAGACGGTCCTCCTGGTCCATCAGGAGACAAACACATAGAATAATTACCTTTACGTAAAATACGCACACCTTCTCTAAGAACAGAAATTCCACCTTCTGACGTAGACCCATAAATAGATTTTAACCCAAAAAGTCTTTGAAGTTTTGCCATCATACGTCCATCTTTATGACGAGAAGCAATAGCATACGAACGCATCCCCCCCAGACATACGATAGGAGACAACATCATACTGCGTCCATGCCAAAATATAAAAATAGCTGGTTTTCTGCGATATTTTTTAAAAACATCCCAATTTTTAATTTTCTTTCTGCAAGTAAAATAAACGAACCATATAGCGACAGCCATAAGAACTGTCAAGACCCACTGGAAGAAAGACAGGCGCAAAATAGGTTCCCAGAAAGCTTTCCATAATTTTCTAAAAGTTTTATACATACTAAACGACTCTTTTACTTAAATACTGAAGGATTTTAGCAATAAAAAAAAGATAATTCAAGACAGATGGGTAATAAATCCTAAAAAGACAGAATGGAAGGATTTCCAAAATAAGATTGACAAGAAGAAGAAAGCTGCTATAATAGGCACGTTTTATCGCGGGGTAGAGCAGTCCGGTAGCTCGTCAGGCTCATAACCTGAAGGTCAGTGGTTCAAATCCATTCCCCGCAACCAGT